>JAGPDF010000012.1:0-25314 GCA_018057705.1 Thermoanaerobaculia bacterium
CCGCCGCGGCGCCGACGTCGACCAGCCGCGAAACCTCGCCAAGAGCGTCACCGTCGAGTAGGGGAGTCGTCCCCACCCGGGGGCGCGGCGGGCCCAGAGCTCACCCGAAGTACTCTCGAGCCAGGCCGGTCTCCGCGATCGACGGGGGTCGTTCGTATACCGGGCAACGCTGCACCTTCGGAAAGCCGAGGCAGTGCCATGCCATTCCGTCTGAAAGCCGGATCTGCGGTTCGTAGCTGCGTGATCTCTCTTGCGGCGCTGGTGTGCGCCGCGCCCGCTGCAGCGGACGTGCAGCACCTCGTGGTTTCCTTCAACACCCTGTCGGTCGCGGTGGCGTCCCACGCCGACGGCGGGTCGAGCATCGCCTGGGTCGCCGAGGAGCAGGAGGATCTCCAGGCGCTCTTCCTCCGACGCTTCGACTCCGAGGGCCAACCCGTCTCCGCGCGGGTACCGGTGGCGAGCGGCAATGTCGGCTACGGCGAACTGCAGGTCACCGTGGACGCGGCGGAGAACGTGCTGGTGGCCTGGATCGCGCACCTGGGCGAGCCCGAAATCATCGATCAGTACACCGCCGCGGCCTATTCGCCAGCGGGAGCGCTGCTCTGGGGACCTGCAGCCATCTCTGCCCCAACGACTTCCCTTCGCCGCACGGCTTTTCTGACCGTCGCGCCGGCACCCGGTGGAGGCTGGGTCGCCGGCTGGCTCGATCTGCCTCAGGTCACCTCACCGCTGGGGACGGCGCAGGCACGCCGGCTCGATCCGGCTTCCGGCGCTGCGGCCATCTTCGATCTCTCCGATCCGGTGCACCCCAGGCCCTTCACCTATTTCACCCTCGCAGGGAGCGCGACGAAAGTCCTCGCCAGCTGGAGCGAGAGCGTCCACGCCGGCCCATCGGCCTTCGACACCTTCTCGCTCTTCGGCCGACTGCTCGATGCCCAGGGGCACCCGGTGGCGCCGGCCCGCGCTCTGGGGGTCACCGCTGTCCGCGAGGGCGGGCTCTCCCAACTCGTCAGCGCAGGCTTCGGCGACGATCGCTTTCTCCTCGCGTGGAAGTCCCAGGCCGGAGCGGGTGCGCCAGTCCCGATCGGAGCTCTCGCGCTCACTGGGGACGTTCCGTCGGAGCCGGCTTTCGTAGTCCATACCTCCGCTGCGAACAGCTGGAGCCCGCTCGATCTCGTCGTCGACCGAGCCGGCCGGGCGCTCATTGCCTGGGGAGAGCCGCACTTCGGCAGCGATCAGACCTTCTTCTACCGCTTTGCGGCGACCGGCGCGGCGCTCTCCGAACCCGAAGCCGTCAGCTTCTACTCGGGCTACATTTCAGGCATTCTGCCGGCCCTCGGCACGAGCGCCGACGGGCACTGGCTGGTAGCCTGGGTGCGCGGTCTCGACGAGGAATCACCTGCTGGAGTCGACGGCATCCTCGGCACCTTCGCCGACGGCTGCGCGACGGAGCCGCATGCGCTCTGTCTTACGGGCAACCGGTTCCGGGTCACCGCGACCTACCATGATCACCTCGGCCGCGACGGCGTCGGCTACGCCGCGCCGCTCACCAGCGAGAGCGGCACCTTCTGGTTCTTCTACCCCGCGAGCGTCGAGTTGATCCTCAAGGTCGTCGACGCGTGCGCGCATCCGGACTTCGGCAACTTCTGGGTCTTCGCCTCCGGGCTGACCGACGTCCAGGTCCATCTCGAAGTCGTCGACACCTGGACCGGCGCGACCTGGGAGCGCGACACCAACCTCGGCGAACCGTTCCCACCCGCCCTCGACACCGCCGCCTTCGACACCTGCGACGCGACCCCGGCCTTCGCCGAGCACTGAAAGGGCAGGCGGGGCCTGCCGCTAGGATTTCAGCGTGGGTCCTCGTCCCTTGGGCCCGCGGCGCGACGCGCCTACTTCGAGATCCGGCAGTTCGCGCCGTCGATCTTGAACTTCTGGGTCATGGTGCCGGTGCTGGTGCCGTTCTCGTCCTTGTGCTCCTGCTTGACGGTGAGGGTCGCGTCGGCGCCGTCGACGACCAGGAGGCCGCCGGTTTCGATGTCCTTCTTGAGCTCGGCGGAGGTGACCGACATCTCCTTCATCATGTCGGTCAGCATCGTGCGGTCCTCGGCCGGCATGGCGTTCCACTCGGCCTGCATCTCCGCGGTGCCGAGCTTCACCGCCTCGGCCATCTTGCCGGCGTTCACCAGCCCCATCTGCTGCACCGAGGCCTTGCCGCAGGCGTGCTGAAGGATCGCCGCCCCTTTGAGCTCGGTCGGTGCCGCCGAAAGCGGCGAGACCGTTCCCAGAACCCACGACATCGCCACGCCGAAACCGAGCACCGCCAGCCGCTGCGTCTTCATGGCCGTCTCCTCGAGGTCCTGGACCCCGTTCGATGGCGCAGCGGAATCGCCGCGCTCAACTCCATAACGAGAAGCACCCCGGAAAGGGGCCAGCGCGCGCACCGGCGCTAGCTCCCGACCCGCCCCTGGAGGCGCGCCCGCAGCGCGCCCAGGCTGAAACGGCCGCCGGTGCGCGGGGCAGGAATCGAGCCCGGGGGATAGCGCCCCTTGTGGGGGTCGATGCGCGGGGCATCGAGGAACGCGACGAGCGGCGCGAGGACGGTGTCCCAGTCGCGGCGCGCCGCCCAGGCGCGCCCGCGCGCGGCGAGCTCGCTGCGCAGCGGCGCCGAGGCGAGCAGCTCGCCCACCGCCTCGGTGAGCGCCGCCGGGTCGCCCACGGGCACCACCCGACCCATCCTCTCCTGCGCCAGCTGGCGGCTCATCGCGCCGCCTTCGGTCGCGACGACCGGGAGCCCGGCGCCGAGGAAGTCGAGGACGCGGGTGCGCAGCGAGATCTCGGCCTCGAAGCGCGGGCGGTGGAGGACCACCGCGACCGTCGCCTCGCGGTAGAGGCCGAAGCGCCTGTCCGCGGCGACCCAGGGCACGAAGAAGACGTGGCGATCGAGCCAGCCGGCTTCGCGCGCCACGGCGAGCACTTCGGCGTAGGTCCCCTGCGGCGTCGACGCGGCGTTGGGATTCGCCGAGAAGACGACCCGCAGAGTCGGAAAGCGCGCCATCAGGGCGGGCAGGATCGCGAGCAGCAGCATCGGGTCGTACCAGTCGTAGATCCCGCCGAAGAAGAGGATCGGGTCGCTGGGGCCGATGCCCGGTACCACGCCGCGCAGGATCGGCGCCGGAGCGGCGGAGGCGCTGTCAGGCGATGAGGGCTCGGGTGGCGCGATGCCGAACGGCACCTCGCGCACGAGATTCCCGAGCGTGAAGTCGGCGAAGTAGGTCTCGGGATTCAGCCGGCCCAGGGAGTACAGCATGCCAAGGTAAAACAGCCGCTGCTCCGGCGACGAACAGAGAAAGAGGTCGCCCTGCCGGAGCTGGCGTTCGAGGGTCGCACGATCGTGGCGGTAGGTACCGTCCCCCAGAGTCGGGAAGTAGTTCAGATTCTCGATCGGAAACGGATCGTAGAGGTCGACGACCAGCGGCCGCGGCGCACGGGGGTCCGCGCAGTCGAAGTAGAGATTCGAGACGTGGGCGTGCAGGACGACGGCCTGCGACCAGCGGTGGAGCTCCGCGAGGTTCGATCTGTCGTATCGCACGATCTGGGCCTCGGCGAGGCGCGTCCGGGAGTCGCCGCCCGCGAGCTCCGCGAGATCGTTGGGGAATCCGAGCCGGACCTCGTGCCGGCGGCCGAGATGGCGCGCCAACTCCCAGAAGCGGATGCCGACGCCGGCCATCGCCGGGCGCCCGGGCTCCGGACAGAGGAGAAGGACGCGCGTCACGCGTTGCCTCTCAAGCAGCAGCCTGTCCGAGATAGAAGGCGCACATCAGCACGCGATGGAGGATCGGCTTGCCGAGCGGCAGACCGAGGCCGTCGAGCGCCGAGAGCAGGGGCACCAGCGGCGGGATCAAGCGCCTCCCGGCGGCGAACCAGCGCGGCGGCTCGGCGGCCGAGAGGAGCGGCGCCAGGCTAAGCTCCGGATGGAGCTTGCGGAGCGTGTGGAGGCCCCGGCCGACGAGCCGCTGGCGGGCGAAGAGGTCGACGAGCGTCATCGGATGAAGGTGTTCCGCCGCGGCCGCCGGATGGTAGACCAGCTTCAGGCCGGAGAGGCTGAGGCGGTAGCCGAGCTCGATGTCCTCCCAGCCGTAGGCCGCGAACTCGGGATCGAACGGCTCGTCGCCGAGCAGAGAGCGCGGCAGCGAGATGTTGGAGGTGTAGAAGCAGGTGAACGGCACCTCGCGTTCCGGCTGCATGTGACCGAATCCGAACTGGTGCCCTTCGCGGTTCACCATCTCCAGCGCCGGCGTGACTGCCATCTCGCTCCGCCGCCAGTCGGTGAAGCCGACGACGGCGAGGAGCGGATATCGGGCGCCCAGCCGGGCGTGCGCCGCCAGATGCTCGGCGACGAGCTCGCGGCGCGGGATGATGTCGTCCCCGAGGAAGAGCACCAGCGGCTCCTCGACCTGTCGCAGGCCCTGGTTGCGGGCCTGCCCCTGGCCGCGGTTCGCCTGCCGCACGATCGAGAGCGACGGACGCCGCGCCGTCACCGCCCGCATCTCGAGCCACTCCCAGGTGCCGTCGGTCGAGCCGTCGTCGACGACGACGATACGGAAATCGCGCCGCGACTGATCGCCCAGCGCGTCGAGAGTGCGCTCGAGTATCGCCCTCCGGTTGTACGTCGGGATGACGACGGCCAGCGACAACGCAGAGTCGGGCATGACTGACGGCGACGATATCGCAGGCGCAGCGCGCCGGCCGGGGCCCTCGACGGGAGACTCCGCACACCGCCGGCACGCGCCACTTTCGGTTTGCCGGTCCGGGGATATCTGCTAGGTTCGATGCGGTGAACGAGCCGGTCAACTACTGGGACTCCATCGAGGCCCACTCGAGGGTCGAAGAGATCTGGGGCAGCCACCCGCTGGTGCGCGAGCGGATCAATCGACGGATCTCGGGCGACCCGCACACCTGGACGACGAGCTGGCTGGCGAAGCGACTCGCAGGGCTGCCGCGCTGGCACGAAGCGGTGAGCATCGGCTGCGGCATGGGGCACTTCGAGCGCGATCTCGTGCGGCTCGATCTCGTGGACCGGATCACCGGCATCGAAATCTCGCCGGTCTGCGTCGCCGAGGCCCGAGGCGCGGCCGAGGCGGCCGGCATGCAGGAGCGAATCGCCTACCGCTGCGCCGACGCCTGGGAGGAGCTCGCGAAGCTCCGCGATCTCGACGCGATCCTCTTTCACGCCTCACTCCACCACTTCGACCGGCTCGACGAGATGGCGGCCCTCCTGCGGCGCGCCCTGAAGCCCGGAGGGCTTCTCTATCTGGACGAGTACGTCGGACCGTCGCGCGACGAGTGGACGCTCGCCGACGAGCTGCGCTGGAACTGGCACTACTACCACCTGCCGAAGAGCGTCCGGCGGGTGGGGCGCATCCGGCCGCCGATCAACTACGAAGACCCGACCGAGGCCGTCGCTTCGTCCGCAATCCTGCCGGCGATCGCCCGCGAGTTCGACCTTCTCGAGCAGCGCGACTACGGCGGCAACCTCCTGTCGGTGATCTACGCCAACCTGCACCGCCCGACCGGCAACCCGCCGTCGCCGCAGGCCGACTTCGATGCCGCGATCGCCCGTCTGCTCGAGGCCGAGGACGCCCTCCTCGCCGCCGGGCAGCTCTCGTTCCACACGGTCGTTCTCGCGACCCCGAAACCGGGGCGCTGAGCCTCGCGGGCACGCCCTTCCCGGGATCCCACCCGACCCCGGGGCCAGCCCTGCCGACGGTTCATCGATTCGTCACTTCGCTGGGTGAGAATGGCGACATGAAACGGTCGAAGACCTCTCTCGCCCTCCTCGTCGCAGGCGGCCTCTTTCTCGCGATCCAGTTGGTTCCGTACGGCTGGAACCACACCAACCCGGCGGTCGTCGCGGAGCCGAAATGGGATACGCCGCGGACCCGCGAGCTCTTCTTTCGCGCCTGCGCCGACTGCCACAGCAACGAGACCAAGTGGCCCCTCTACTCGCGGGTGGCGCCGGTCTCGTGGCTGGTCGCGAAAGACGTCCAGGAGGGGCGCGAGCACCTGAACATCTCGGAATGGAACCGCCCGCAGAAGGACGCCAACGAGGCATCGGAGAAGTTGCAGGAGGGCGAAATGCCGCTGCCGGTCTACCTGCCGCTCCACCCGGAAGCGCGGCTATCGCCGGCCGAAAAGGCCGAGCTCGTCGCCGGCCTCGCGGCGACGCTCGGCACCGAAGGCGGCAAGGTCTCAGGAAGAGGAGAAGCGGAGAAAGAAGGGGACGACGACTGAGGTCGGCGCCCCCTCCGGTCAGGGAATCGTGCTGGACCAGCGTGAGGAATTGCCGGTCTCGAAGCCGTCGACGAAGAGGTTGTTGTCGACGATCACCACCTGCACAACGGCAAAGGTCCCCAGGGTCGCTCCGCCTCCCGGATTCGTCAGGGTGACGAGAAAGGTCTCCGCGGGCTCTGCAACGCCGTCGTCGAACAACGGCACCTGGATGACCTTCGACGTCTCGTCGGCCGCGAAGGTGAGGGTTCCGGAGGTCGCAGTGTAGTCGCTCCCGGCGAGCGCGCTGCCGTTCGATGTCGCGAACTCTACGGTCACGCCGCTCGCGGCTCCCGACCCACGCGTGACGATGACCGCGGCGCTGCCGGTGCCCTCCCCGAAGACCTGCACCGGACCCGGGAACTGGACGATCCCACCTTCGTCGTCGTCCTCGATCGTGATGGTGAGCGTCGAGGGCGAGCCCACCGCGAGCCCGGCGCTCGGATCGGACAGCTGGAGAACGATCGTCTCGTCGTTCTCGTCGAGCGTGTCGGCGCGGATGTGGACGAAGTCGATCTCGAACCCGAGGTCCCCCGGGGCCCAGCTCGTGACGTCCGCGTCGTAGGTGAAGTCCGCGCCGGGCGCCGCCGTGCCGCCGGTGCGCGAGTGCGAGACCGACGCCGCCAGCACTGCGCCGCCCTCGCGGATGAGGGTGAAGATCCGGTTCCCCTCCGCTTCGGAGACCGACATCGCCCCGCCCCCGAAGCGCGCCGTGCCGAAGGCACCCGTGGCGCGGTCGAGGCCATAGAGCGCCGTCACAGCGCCGGCCAGGGCCTGGGTGCCGAGGCCTTCGCCGGGCATGCCGATCGCCAGGTCGTCGATGCCGTTGCCGTCGAAGTCCCCTGTCGCGAGCGTCTCGCCGAAGGCATCGTTCGTATTCGGCGAGTCCGGCATGCCAGCGGGGAAGTTGGAGTGGAAGGTCTGGTTCCCCGTCGTCGTCAGTCCAGTCGGGCTCCCATAGAGCACGTGCGCCGTGCCGGCGTCGACGACGTCTCCGACATCCTCGTCCGGTACGCCGATAGCGAGGTCGCTCGAACCGTCGCCGTCGAAGTCGCCGGCGGCCAGTGCATCGCCGAAGTGATCGTTGATGTCGCCGCCGGGCTGGCCGAGCGGGAACTGAAGCTGGCCGAAGAGCTGGTCCCCGCTCACCGACAGCCCACTCGCGCTGCCGAAGAGGACCTGAACGATGCCGGCGCGGCCATCGCCGCTCGTGGGCTGGTCTTCACCCGGAACTCCGATGGCCAGATCCTCGAAACCGTCGTCGTCGAAGTCCCCCACGGCCAGGGCGGCGCCGAAGAGGTCCTCCTCCTCTGCATCTTCCAGGATTCCGGGAGTGTCCTGGTCGAAGCATCCGAGAGTGGAGCCGAACATGACCGTGACGCGGCCGGCGCTCGCCACTCCATCGAAGCTCTCCGTGAAGCCACCGACAGCGAGCGAAGCGGCGGTGGAACCGAAGCGACCGAATATCAACACCCTGCCCCAGAACTCCTGGAGCTCGTTGCCGTCGAAGACCCCGCACTCGTCGAGAAAGTCGTTCTGCTCCCTCTCGCTCGCCGAGTCCAGCGGGCTCCCCGGCCCCGAGGTATTCAGCAGCTGGACGAGGCCGGCATGCGTCTCGTTGGGCAGGAAGAAACTCTCTCCGGGAACACCGATCGCGAGTCCACCATTGGCCGAGGCGGCGAGCGAGCTGCCGAAGGAGTCGCCGGCCTCGGTCGACTCAGCGGAGCCGGGCGGCAGCGTGTTCTGGCTGAGGAAGATGCTCCCGGTGGCGACGAGCCCCGCCGACGAGCCGAAGAGAACCCAGACCGCTCCCGCGTTCGCCTCCGCTCCGAGATCCTCCGCCGCGGCGCCGATCGCGAGGTCGGCAAAGCCGTCGAGGTCGAAATCGCCTACTGTGAGCGTGCTGCCGAAGAAGTCCCCAACCTCGGCAGCGCCGCCAATTCCCGGAGTATCCTGATCGAAGAACTGCTCACCCACGCTGGTGAGCCCGGCGGGCGAGCCGTAGTAGACATGCACCGCGCCGGCATTCTGGTCGCCACCGACATTCTCGTCCGGTACGCCGACCGCGAGGTCCGCGAAGCCGTCGTTGTCGAAGTCGCCCGCCGCGAGGGCGCTCCCGAAGACCTCGAGCTCGAGGCAGTCCCCGGGGGCGGCGCACTCGGTCAGCACATGCGCGCCGAGCTCGGTGAGCTGGGCTCGAGCCGCGGGTCCGATCAGGGTGAAGACACAGGCAACTGCGCCCAGAGTGGCATGGAGGCAGAAGCGGCGGCGGCAAGCGGGTTTGGCAGTGGGAATCATGGCGACCCTCCGAGTCAGAGGCCTTCTCATGGATGAACGCGACAATTCGGCGGGATCGCGATCAGCCGCCTGCAGGATGCCCGGCGATCGCCCGATTGACACGGCCGTTCGGCGGTTCTACCCTCCCTCCAACGTTCAAGAACAGGGGCCTACGAATGAACGCCGGCGGCGGAGATTCCAGGCGAAGCTCAGTCACCACCGCGCTCGCCGAATGGGGGCGGGGCGAGGCCGGCGCCGCCGACCGGCTGCTCGAGCTGATCTACCCGGAGCTCCACCGCATCGCCGAGCGCCAGATGCGGCGCGAGCGCGGCGGGCATACGCTGCAGCCGACCGCCCTGGTGCATGAGGCCTATCTCAAGCTGGTCGACCAGGCACATGTGGACTGGCGCAATCGCGCGCACTTCCTCGGGGTTGCGGCACAGGCGATGCGCCGGCTCCTGGTCGATCATGCCCGGGGACGCGCCCGCGACAAGCGCGGCGGCGGCGCGACACTCGTCGAGCTCGACTCCGCCTCCGGGGAGGCCGGCCTCGCGGTGCAGACCCGGTGCGTCGACCTTCTGGCCCTCGACCAGGCGCTCGAGCGGCTGACCACGCTCGATGCAGCCCAGGCGCGTCTCGTCGAGCTGCGATTCTTCGGCGGTCTCTCGGTCGAGGAGGCCGCCTTGACACTCGGAGTCTCCACAGCGACCGCCGGGCGCGACTTCCGCTCGGCGCGGGCCTTTCTCGCCCGCGAGCTCGGCGCGCCATGACCCCCGAACGCTGGCGCGAGATCCGCGCCGCCTTCGATCGTCTCGCGCCGCTCTCCCAGGCCGAGCGCGACTCGCACCTCGCAGCTCTGGAGGTAGCTGACGCCGAGCTCGCCCGGGAGGCGCGCTCCCTCCTCGCGGCCGAGGCGCGCGATGCGCAGTTCCTGAGAACGCCGGCGGGTGGCGCCGCTGACCGGCGGGGCGAGCTCGTCGGACCGTGGGAGCTGCTCTCCCCGCTCGGCGAGGGCGGAATGGGAGAGGTCTTCCTGGCGCGCCGTGCCGATGCGAGCTTCGACAAGCTGGTCGCAGTGAAGTTCGTCCATGCCGAGCTGCTGTCGCCGCTCCTGCGCGAGCGCTTCCTCGCCGAACGGCAGGCCCTGGCCGCGCTCGAGCACCCCGGCATCGCGCGCCTCCTCGACGGGGGCGAGAGCGCGGGCGGCGAGCCGTATCTGGTGCTCGAGTATGTCGAGGGCCGCTCCCTGCTCGACTTCGCCACCGAAAGGAACCTGTCGCGCCGGGAACGGCTCAGCCTCTTTCTGCAGATCCTGGCCGCGGTGGCCCACGCCCACAGCCATCTCATCGTCCACCGCGACATCAAGCCTTCCAACATCCTCGTCACCGAAAGAGGCGAGGCGAAGCTGCTCGACTTCGGCGTCGCGAAGATCCTGACCCCGGTCGACGGGCCCGAAGGCGCGACCCGGACCTCTCTGCGCGCACTGACACCGGAGTACGCCAGCCCCGAGCAGGTCCTCGGCGGCGCCACCACGACCGCGACCGACGTCTATTCGCTCGGCGTCGTGCTCTTCGAGCTCCTGACCGGCCGCCGCCCCTATCGCGTGCCGACCGGTGCGCCCGAGGAGTGGGCGGAGGCCGCGCTGCACCAGGAGGTGGCCCGCGCCCCGGAGCTCCGGGGCGATCTCGACGCGATCCTGGGCAAGGCGCTGCGCAAGTCGCCCCAGGAGCGCTACGCCACCGTCGATGCCTTCGCCGACGACCTGCGTCATCACCTCGACGGCCGACCGGTCGCCGCGCGGCGCGGCAGTCTCGCCTATCGCGCGACGAAGTTCATCGGACGCCATCGCGGGGCGCTCGTCGCGACCGTGCTGGCGGTCGCACTCCTGGTGACCACGATCGCGGTCGCCGCGGTGCGGATGCGCGCCGAACGAGACCGCGCGGCGGCCGAGGCCGAGACCGCGCGGAGCGTGGCGGAGTTTCTCGCCTCGCTCTTCCAGAACGCCGATCCGGCGCGAACCCGCGGGGCCAGGCTCACCGCACGCGAGATCCTCGAGCAGGGCGCCAAGCGCATCGAACGCGACCTCGCCGCGCAACCGATGGTGCAGGCGAAGCTCCTGAGCGTTCTCGGCGCCGTCCATCGCGACCTGGGACTGCTCGAGGCGGCGCGGCCGCTGCTCGAAAAGTCACTCGCGCTGCGCGCCGGCGGCGGCGCCGCCGGCGACCTCGCCAGGGCAGAGTCGCTCTACGAGCTGGGAGTTCTCGAGCGCACCGAGGGCGACCTCGAAAGCGCGCAGCGACGGCTGGAGAGTGCCTTGACGCTGCGCGAGCAGCATCTGCCACCGGACCACCCCGACCTCGCACGCGCGTTCTCCGCGCTGGGGTCGATCTTTCGCATGACGGGCGACCTCCAACGCGCCCGTCCCCTGACCGAGCGCGCCCTCGCCACTGTCCGCCGGAGCGAGTCTGTCCGGGCGTCTTCCGAGACCGGACGCTGGCTGAATCTACTCGGACTCATTCATCAGGACGCCGGTGAGTACGAACTGGCGCGTGCTGCCTTTGCCGAGAGCCTCGAAATCATCGAGCGCAGCGATGGCGCGGACAGCCCGCTGGTGGCGATTCCGCTCGACAATCTGGGTCAGGTTCTGCGGCAGCTGGGTCGACCGCTGGAGGCCCTGCCGCATCACCAGCGCGCCAGAGACCTGGTGGAGCGCACCTGGGGCGTGGAGCACATGCAGTTCGGTACCGCGCTCAACTCGCTCGGCACGACCCTGGTGGCCCTCGAACGGCAGGGTGAGGCCCTCGCGCTCTATGAGCGCGCCGCCGGGGTCTACGCTGCCGCCCTGGGCGCCGACCATCCGGCGGTCGCCTGGCCCCTGCGCAACGCGGCCGAGGCTCTGCTCACACTCGGCCGTCCGGAAGAGGCCTTGCCGCTCTTCGAGCGCGCCCTGGCGATCCGCCAGGCGGCCTACGGCGCAACCCACCCGGACACGGCCCAGAGCCTGACCGACCTCGGCCTCGGCCACGCCGCGCTGGGCAGGCTCGAGCTCGCCGAGCGGTGGCTCCGGGAGGGCTTGACGCAGAGCCGTGCCGCGCTCGAGCCGGCGAATCTCGGCCTGGCGGAAGCGCAGATCTTCCTCGCCGATCTGCTCGTCCGCCTGCAGCAGAACGAGGAGGCGCGGGCGCTCTACGCAGAGGCGTTGCCGATCCTGCGCGCCGCCTATGCCGCCGGTGATCCACGGATCGCCGCCGTCGAGAGGCAACTGGCTGCGCCGACCCCTCCCACCTTGCCCCCTCCCTAGCCCGGCCGGAGACCTCCGCGGCCCCACCCCGGAGGGTGTGCCAGATCGGCAGGGAGGGAGCTACTTTCGGAGATGCCGTGGAAGTGGGAGAAAACGTGTTCGAGCCGCCGTCACCCGAGTCGCCACAGTGCCGGGTGCGACACTATGCCGGCGTGCTGATCTCGATCGAGCCGGCGCGTCTCACTGAGGTGCGGCAGTCCCTCGACTCGACACCGGGCGTCGCCGTCCACCATCTCGACCCGGCCATCGGGCGCTGCGTCGCCGTCCTCGAGAGCGCCGACCGCACCGAAGGAGAGCGCCTCTTCGACGCGGTCGGCCGACTCCCCCATGTCCGCAGCGTCGAGTTCGTCCACCACGTCGTCGACCACGAGGCGGCTGGCGCCGGGGATGCCACCGAGTCGCCGCAGGAGCAGGATCGATGGGACGGCCCACGCCGCGCGCAACCTCCGGCTCGCCCGAGCGGCCCGAAGACTGACCCGACTCCGGCTCGCCCGAGCGGCCGCCCACAAACCTGACGCCGCGGCTCGCTCGCGAGCAGCCGCCCCCGCCTGGAGCGTTCCAGGCACCTTGGCTGTCCCCGCTCCCTGACTCTTGTGGGTGGCTGTGGGAGGACGCTCGACGGATAGTGACGCCATCATGCCCTCGCCCCCTCGATTCTCCCGGTGCTTCCTCCTCGCGCTCATCGCTTGGCCGGCCTCGGCGCACGCGAGCGTCCAGCGGATCTTCCTGACCTCGGCGTCGGGGAACGGCGACCTCGCGAGCTGGGCAGCTACCGACCTCGACGGCGTCGCCGGTGCCAACGAGGTCTGCCAGACGCTCGCCGAGAATGCCGGCCTCTCTCCTGGCAGCGAGACGTTTCGGGCTTGGCTCTCGGACCTCGGTACCGACGCCTACTGCAACGTTCAGGGTCTCACCGGCAAGCGGTCGGACATCCCGGCCTGCGCCGGCGGCGCTGAGATCGGCGGCGGCCCCTGGGTGCGAACCGACGGCAAGCTGTTCGCCGCATCGCTCGCCCAGATCTCGAGCGGCTCCGCGACACCCTATGTCCCAGCCAGCATCCTCGAGACCGGCGCCGAGGTCGCTTCCGTCCTGACGCGCATCTGGACCGGTTCCAGCTCCTCCGGCGCGCTCACTGCGTCGAGCTGCACCGGGTTCCAGGTCGCGACCGGAGCGGGCGCCGCCGGCCGGGTGGAGACGCTGGCCTTCGGCACCGGTCCGACCACTGCCTGCGGCGGCTCTCAAAAGCTGCTCTGCTTCGAAACCGGGGTGGGCGACCCGGTCCCCTTGCCGAGCGACCCAGGGTACCTGGCGTTCGTATCGGCGAGCGTCGGCAGCGGCGAACTCGGAAGCTGGGCGCTCGCCAACGGCGAAACCGGCATCGCCGCCGGCGACGAGGTCTGTAGGAAGGAGGCCGAGAACGGCCGACTGCCGGCGCCCGAGAGCTTCCGGGCCTGGCTCTCGACCTCGACCACCGACGCCTTCTGCCGTATCCAGGGCCTGACCGGCACTCGCGCCGACGGTTGCGGCGGCGCCACGCTGCCGCCGCCGGCGCCCTACCGTCGCCCCGACGGCATCGAGATCGCCGCAGACCTCGACGACCTGTCGGATGGCCGGCTCGCCACGCCGATCCTCCGACTCTCCGGCAGCGTCTCCTTCGGCGGTACCTGGACCGGCTCCGGAACCGACGGCACGCTCGACGGACAGAGCTGTGGCGACTGGCTCGATCCGACGACCGGCGTGTCCGCCCAGACCGGGGCCGCGCAGTTCCTCAGCCCTTCCTGGTCCGTGAACGGACAGAACTCCTGCGATCTGAACTTCCTCGGGCTCTACTGCTTCTCGACCGTTGTCACCCTCTTCTGGGACGACTTCGAAGGCCAGAGCCTCACGCGCTGGAGCGATCTGCAGCCGTAGCGCGGGCAGGCAGGGCGGGCAGGCAGGCCGAGATCCGCCCGCCGAAGCCCTGGAACTGCGGCAGCCCGGACCGTCCTTTCGAGACCGGCCGACCCGCTCCGCCGCGGTTGGCATCCAGGAAACCGACTTCGGGCTATGCTGCTTCCGCTTCGGAGCGCCGACAGTGAGCGCAAGGTGAGCGACGGTATCGGGAAGCCCGGCGATTCGCTCCCGCCCGAGTTGGAGGACTGGAGCCGCGAGCGTCTGGCGGCGGAGGTCCTCGCCCTGCGCGGACGCTTGAACCTCGCGCCGGATTCCGGTGCAGATGCCACCGGCGACCCCGCTGCCGACTGGGACCGCTTCCGCACCCGCCTCTCGACGGTCAGCGTTCCGCCCGAGATCGCTTCGGTCTTCCTCCGGTCCCAGGAGTACGTAGCGCGCTACTTCAGCGACCGCATCCACCGCCCGGACGAGGCGACGATCTCGATCGCCGGCGAGCGCTACGTCCTGTTGCGCGCCGCTTCGATGTCGGTCGAGTTCGTCGAGCTGGTGATGTCGCTCTTCGCCGACCGCGAGCCCGCCGAGGCGCGCAGTGTCGCGAACAATCTGCTGTTCGACTTCGCGCATGCCATCGGCAAGGCCGACGCGCGCCGCTTCCACGAGAAGATGGGGGTCACCGATCCGATCGAGCGTCTCTCCGCGGGGCCGGTGCACTTCGCCTTCTCCGGCTGGGCCTCCGTGCGGATCCTGCCCGACTCGCGGCCGTCGGCCGACGACGACTTCCAGATGCACTTCGAGCATCCGTTCTCCTTCGAGTCGCACGCCTGGCTGGAGAGGGGCCGCCACAGCGACACCCCCGTCTGCATCATGAGTGCCGGCTACTCCTCCGGCTGGTGCGCGGAGAGCTTCGGCATCCCGCTGGTGTCGGCCGAGATCGAGTGCATCGCCTCCGGCGGCCGCTGCTGCCGGTTCATCATGGCGCCGCCGTCGCGGATCGAGGAGCATCTCGCGCGACTGGCCACCGAGGACGGCGACGACACCCAGGGTCGCCTCCTCGCCGCCTCGGTGGCGGCGTCGCGGGCGGCGCCGGTGCCCGAGTTCTTCCAGCGCCTGCGCATGGAGGAGGAGCTGCGGCAGGCGAACGAGCTCCTCGAGCTCCGCGTGCGGGAGCGCACCACCGAGCTCCTGCAGACCAACGAGCGCCTCGAGCACGAGATCGCCGAGCGCCGTCTCGCCGAAGAGCAGCTGCGCCGCCAGGCGCTGCACGATGCCCTCACCGGCCTGCCCAACCGGCTCCTGCTCTACGACCGCCTCGAACAGGGGACCTTCCAGTGCAGCCGCAGCGCGAAACCCCTGGGGCTTCTCTTCATGGACCTGAACGGCTTCAAGGAGGTCAACGACACCTTCGGCCATCACTCCGGGGACGAGCTGCTGCGTCAGGTGGGCGGCCGCCTCCAGAGCCGGCTCCGCACCACCGACACGGTGGCGCGGCTCGGCGGCGACGAGTTCGCCATCCTGCTGCCGGAGATCGAGAGCCTCGGCTCCGCCACCCGGATCGCCGAGTCGTTCCTCGATGCGCTCGCCGAACCGTTCGTCGTGGACGGGCAGCCGCTCACGGTGACGGCCAGCATCGGCATCGTGCTCTGCCCGGATCACGGCGCCGACCCGCTGACGCTGATGCGCCATGCTGACGTCGCGATGTACGTCGCCAAGCAAACGAGCAGGAGCCATGCCGTCTACGCTCCCGAGATCGATGCCCACAGCCCCGCCCGATTGATTCTCCAGGCGGACCTGCGGAGCGAGCGCTACCGCGACCAGTTCCGTCTTCACTTCCAGCCCGAAGTGGAGCTCGTGGGCGGCCGCGTGCGGCGGGCCGAGGCGCTCGTTCGCTGGCAGCATCCGCAGTTGGGCCTGCTCCTGCCGCACGAGTTCATCCCGCTCGCCGAGGCCGGAAATCTGGTGCATCGGGTGACCGAATGGGCGCTCGAGACCGCCATCCAGTCCTGCCGACGCTGGCGCGACGCCGGCCTCGAGGTCGGGGTGTCGGTCAACCTCTCGGCGCGCGACCTGCGCGACGCCGGTCTCGCGCGGTCGATCGCCAGCGCCCTCGACGCCGCCGGCCTCGAGCCGCGCTGGCTCACTCTCGAGATCGCCGAGGGGAGCCTCCTGGCCGATCCCGAGCACGCCACCGCCCTGCTGCGGCCGGCTCTGGACGCGGGAGTCGGCCTGTCGATCGACAACTTCGGCTCCGGCTACTCGTCGCTCGCCCAGATGAAGCTGTTGCCGGCGGCGGAGATCAAGATCGACCGCACCTTCGTGCACGAGATGGCCCGCAACGAGCAAGATGCGCTGATCGTGCGGTCGCTGATCGAGCTCGGCCACAGCTTCGGCCGGCAGGTGGTCGGCGAAGGGATCGAGGACCTCGAGACCTTCGAGCTCCTCGCCGGCATGGGCTGCGACCTCGGCCAGGGCTTCCTGATCACACCGGCGCTCGCCGAGGCCGAAGCGGTCGCGTGGATGCTCGGCGCGCCGCGCAGCCGCCCGCCGGCGAGCTGATCCGCCGGCCTCGAATCGCGCCGGTCTATGCTTCGCCCTCGGAACGCAATGAGCGAGCGGCGACAACGCTGGCGTCTGGGAATCGTCGGTGCGGCCCTCGCTGCCGGCCTGTTGCTGGCGTTCACCCGGCCACCGTTCGCGCAGGACCCGGCCTACCACCTGTTCGCGGACGCCCGCGTGATCGCCGGGGTGCCCAACTTCTGGAACGTGGCCACGAACCTGCCGTTCCTGCTCGTCGGCGCCTTCGGACTCGCTCGGCTCGGACGCCTGCGCCGGCCGGACCTGCGTCTCGAGGTCCTGGTTTTCGCTTCCGGAGTGGCGCTCGTCGCCTTCGGCTCGGCGTTCTACCACCTCGCCCCTTCGAACGCTTCGCTGGTCTGGGACCGGCTGCCGATGACCGTCGGCTTCATGGCGCTCTTCAGCCTGATCGTGCGCGACCGGCTTCAGGAGAGCCTCGGTCGGCGCGCGCTCTGGCCGCTCCTCGGGCTGGGCGCGGCGTCGGTCGCCTACTGGTACGCGACCGAACTGCAGGGCGCGGGCGACCTGCGCCCCTACTTCGTCGTCCAGTTCCTGCCCATGCTGCTCATCCCGCTCATCCTGTTGACCGGTCCGGGCGCCGGCGGGCTGCGCAGCGCCTGGCTCTGGGCGACGCTCGCGATCTATCTGCTCGCCAAGCAGGCCGAGGCGCACGACCGCGCACTCTACGAGGCCACGGCGCTGCTGAGCGGCCACAGCCTCAAGCACCTCATCGCGGCGTGCGCCGTGCTCTGCGCCCTCCTCGCCGCGCTGCGCCCGCGCCACGCGGCCGACTGACCCGACGTGGAACCGGCTGCGTCCCCATCTCGTTCGTCGCTGAGCGGAAGGCGAGACAGCGCCCAACCCCTCCACATGTCGCTCACCGGCGGTATTCTGCGTCTTCCCTTGCGATGAGGATGCGACCAGCCGGCCCGGGTGGAAGATCTCTTTGAGGAGCCGACGCCGGCGCGCCGAGGAAGAGGGACTGCCCGATCCCGCCGCCGGGCTCGACCGGCTCGAGCTGTGGATCGAGCGCCGGCTGCCGTCCGCCCCCCGGCCACTCTGGGCCGAGGCCCTGGTACTCGTCCTGCGGCTTCTGCTGGGGCGCGGTAGCTGGGTCCTCGGTTGTCTGTTGGTGGCGCTGGGGGCGCCCTGGTTCGTCTTCGTGCACCGCCAACTCGACACCATGGTGCGAGCCGCCTGGTATCGCACCACGGCCACCGCCACCGCCGAAGCGCGAGTCGAACGCGTCGAGCTCCGGTTGATCTCCGGCAGGTACGACGGCACGCAACGCGTGGTGCCGTCGGTCCTGCTCTCGTTCGAGCCCGGGGAAGCGGTCGTTCCGGCGCAGGCGATCTCTCCCGACGGCAGGATTCGGGTGCGCTATCTCCCCCACGGGGGGGGGCTCGAGTCGTTCCATCAGTGGGCGGCTTCGGCCGCGCTCCTCTACGCCCCGCCCGCGGTCACGCCGGCATGGCGATTCCGCTGGAAAGCCGACGCAGAGGCCTCGCCCGGCTTCGACCTTCTCTGGTCGGACAGCGAGACGGCGCTCCTCGAGAGCCACACTGGCTGGAACAACGAGACCTATCTCGCCAACGCCCTCGCCGATCTCGACCGGCCGGCCGACCTCCTGATCGGCGACTGGACGCGTCGCGAGAGTGATGCGGCGTCGTTGCCGGTGCGCTTCCGCCCTTCGAATCCGCAGCGCATCTTCGTCGCTGACGCGCTCTCCGGTCTGCCGCCCTCGGGCGGCAACGGATTCGCCGAGCTCTTCTTCTCACTGGTGCTCGTCCTGCCGTTCGGCCTGCCCTTCTGGTGGGTCGGCACGCGCCTGCTGTCGCGCGGCGTCGCGCCGCGCCATCGCCACTACTTCGTGTGGGTGCCGCTCGCCCTGCTGCCGTTCTGGGGGGTGCGCTACCTCGAGGTTCTCGAGCGGCTGTCGCCGGGCGCACTCGAGAGTAACGCCCTGCTCGGCAAGGTCGGCTCGAGCCAGGTGCTGCCCGGCGCCGAACCGGCCGGACCCGGACCCTCCTTCGACCGCCGGCTGCGGATCGACCTCGCAGGCTCGCGCTTCGCTTCGACCCTGGCGCTCGCCGATCTCTCCCGCCCGGCGAAGCGGCTCGTGAATGGCAACGCGGCCTGGCGTGAGCTCGAAGCGCGCTTCACCGCGGCGCTCTCCCGCCTCGACGACGAGGCTTTCGCCCGCGTCGTCGAGCAGACGCTGGGCGCGGAGTTCCCGATGGGCAAGCCCGCGCTCGCGCCGGTGCTCGGGGAAGCCGCCCGGCTGGCGACGCTCGACCCGGCGCGCGGCGAGACGGCCAAGACGGCCGCACGGCAGTTGCTCAACTTCCTCACCTACACCACGAGCCTCGACCTCTGCCACCCCAGTTTCGACGCCTACCGCGAGGGCCTCGAGCGGCTCGTCCTCCACCCCGACGCCGAAATCGTCGGACGGGCCGGCGAGCGCCTGAAAGAGGTGGATGACTGGATCGAAGCGCGAAAACGGGACTGGGGAAAGGTCTGCTGATCGCCGGACGTGGCCATGGGCAGCAGGAGAGCGCGCCAGCCGGCGGACTCCACTCGCCTCACGGGAGAGGTACGGTCGCCTCCGCCAGGCGGTGAACGAGCAGCGCCGCACGCTCCACCAGGCGCGGCAGCTCGGCGAGATCGATCGACTCCCCCGGGGCATGCTCCTTCTCGCCCAGGGCACCCAGGCCGTCGAGCCCCGGCAGGAGATGGGCGACGAAGGAGATGTCGCCGGCGCCGCGCTCGTTCGGATCGTGCTCGACGATCGGACCGGTGCCGAGGTCGCGGCTCACCCGGTCGAGCACGGCGAGCAGTTCGCGATTGCCGGCGGTCGGGGCCATCGAGGGCATGCCGTCGAAGAAGGTGATCGCGGCCGCGGTCTGCGCCGAGGAGTCCGCCGCGATGGCGCGCATCCGCCCCTCGGCGCGCTTCCGCTGTTCGGCGGTCAGGAACCGCAGGTCGCCCTCGACGATCGTCTTCGCCGCCACGACGTTGTGCTTGCCGGTGGCGCTGCCCGCCGCGCTCGCCGCCGGAAGCTCGGCGCTCGTGCCGCCGACCACGACGCTCGGATTGAACGTCAGGTAGGGCTCCGGCAGCTCGCTGCGGAAGGCTGCGAGGATGCGCGCCATCTCGAAGATCGCGCCGTCGCCGCGCTCGGGCCCGAAGATGCGCGACGAATGCCCTGTCGAACCGGAAGTCTCGAGGCGCCACGACGCGATGCCGCGGCGCCCGACGACCGCCACGCCCGGCACGTAGCCTTCGAAGGCCAGC
Organism: Thermoanaerobaculia bacterium; assembly: GCA_018057705.1. Classification (NCBI taxonomy): domain Bacteria; kingdom Pseudomonadati; phylum Acidobacteriota; class Thermoanaerobaculia; species Thermoanaerobaculia bacterium. Next base: position 19,664 of record JAGPDF010000012.1, read on the forward strand.
GCAATATCGCTCTTTCGCGCCGCCTCGACCAGCGGCTCGCGGCTCACGGTGTACGGCTCGCCCGGATCCTCCTCGTCGCCGGTCAGCACCACGATCACCTGGTGGCCCGCGAGAAGACCTTCTTCGGCGAGCGCCCGCAACGCCTCGACGAGGACCACGTTGCCGCCCTTCATGTCGGAAGCTCCGCTGCCGAACGCGCGCTCGCCGTCGCGGCGGAACGGCTCGCCCTCGAGGACGGTGTCGAGATGGCCGATCAACAGAAGGCGCGGTCCGCGGGCGCCCTGCGGGTCCCTGCCGCCCGCCGGGTGCTCGGCAACCAGATGCCCGGCGCGGCCGACTTCGGGCGGCATTCCGACCCAGCGCGTCTCGAAGCCCGCCCCGGCGAGCTCGGTGGCGAAGATCGCTCCGACCTTGCGGACGCCGTCGAGGTTCTCGGTCGCGCTCGGCTGGTCGACCGCCCGGCGCAGAAGATCGATCGCCCGTTCCCGGTTGGCTTCGATGCGCGCCACGAGCCGCTGTTCGACGGCGCTCAGCCCGGCAGCACGCAGCGGCGAAGGAGCGGCCGCTGCCCCCGTGAGGACGAGGGCGAGCGCAGCGAGTGAACCGGGTGATCGATGGCGCATGCCAACCTCCGAGAGACCGGTGACAGTTTACTGATTTCCCACGCCGGCAAGGCGCCGATCACCGGAGGGGACGCGGCCTCGAAATCCGTGGAGTGTCACCCATCTCGGCGCGAGCGGCGGTCTGCCGAGGGTCCTCCGTTCAGGGGGCGGTCGACGACCAGGCCGCTGAGTTTCCGGACTCGAAGCCATCGGCGAAGAGTCGCAGATCGATGCGGTAAGGCTCCCGCCAGGTCGTCGGTCCGAAGGCCGAGAAGTAGATCCGCGTCGCTGCGGGGTCGACAGAGACCGCCTGCGGGCGGCTGGCGGCGACTCCGGGCCACGCCTCGGGGAGCCTCTGAACGGTTGTTCCTTCGGTGATCCAGAGCTCCCGGCCGGCGACTCCGTCGTCGGCCACGAAGACCAGTCGGTTGCCAGCGGCGACGAGATCGGTCGGACCGCTCGAGCCGAGGCCGGGCACCAGGTCGGCGACCCGTTCCACCTGGCTGCCGTCGGTCGACCAGAGCTCATAGCCGCCCGTCGGGTCCTGGGCCGAGAAGTAGAGGCGCGCGCCGGCCGAGGTCAGAAAGCTCGGATAGGCGTCGCCGCCCGCCGGGTGAATGTCGGTGACGCGCTGGGTCGTGACGCCGTCGGTCTTCCAGACCTCCGCGCCGAAAGCCGGCTCGTCGTAGACGAAGTAGACGCCGCCCGGCCCGGCCGTGAGCTCGCTCGGCGAATAGCCGCCGGAGAGATTCGAGACCTGCGCGACGGTGACGCCGTCACTGCGCCAGACCTGTCGGCCGGTCGCGCCATCGTCGGCCATGAAATAGGCCGCGCCGTTCCATGCGACGAGCTCGTCGAGCTGGGTGGGATCGCCGGCTCCCGGCACGATCTCGATCGGGGTGGGCGCGGCGTCGTCTTCGTCGATGGTGAAGAGCTCCCGGCCGGTCGCTGCGGCCTCGCCGATGAAGAAGAGCCGGTTTCCCGCGGCGATCAACTGCTCGGGCGAAAGGCCCTGCTCGTTGGCGAAATCGAGCATCAATGCCGGAGAGCCGGCGTCGGCGATGCGGAAGAGCTGCTCGCCGAGCACATCGTCGTAGGCGACGACGAAGAGACTCGAACCGAGGACGACGAGCCGCGAAGGAGCGCTCCCGGAGCTCCCCGGGCGAAGCTCGAAGAGCTCGGTGCCGCCGGCCGTACCGTCGCTGTGCCAGAGCTCGGATCCGGTCGCTGCAGTCGTGGCGTTGAACCAGATCTCGCCCTCGAACTGCGTGAATCTCGAGGGCGACGAGGCCGCGGCGCCGACGTTGAGGTCGATCGACTCCGTCCCGGCCGGCGTACCGTCCGACACCCAGAGCTCGCGCCCGGAAACCGCGTCGTCCGCCGAGAAGAAGACGGTCTCGCCGAGCCAGACGAACTCCGCGGGGCTCGAAGAGTAGGTCGCGAGGTCGGTCTCCGGCATCTCGACGTCGGCGCTGTCGATCGACCAGAGCTCGCGCGCGCCGGCGTCGAATTTGCCGTAGAGCAGGCGGCCATTCCCGATGGCGAAGGCCGGGCCGGAGACGCACGAAGCCTCCCACTCGAGGGTACCGGCCGCCGTGCCGTCGGTGTGCCAGCAGCTGCCGTTCTCCAGGTAGTAGACGCGGCTGTTCCACACCAGCGTGTGCTCGGGATTGCTCGACGTTCCCGCGGTCGACAGATTCTGGATCTGCACCACGGTCGCGCCGTCGTAGGTGAAGAGCCGCGTTCCGAAGCCGCCGTCGTCGCCGGTGAAGACCAGCTTGGTCCCCAGGGCTGCAAGACCGCTGGGGCGCCCATCGTCCAACCCGGCCGCGAGGTCGGTGACCCGGCTGGTGACGCCGCCCAGGCGCTGCCAGAGCTCGAGCCCGTGAACGCCGTCGTCGGCGGTGAAGAAGAGCCGCGCAAGGCCCGGGTGCCAGAGGAACTTCGCGGGGTACGAGGCCTCGGTGGGGTGGATGTCCGCGAGCTGGACCGTTCCGGCACCGGTGCCGTCGCTCGCCCAGGGTTCGCAGCCGGAGGCGACCGTGCAGGCGGAGAAGACGACATTGGCGCCGACGGCATAGAGCCCGGACGGATATCCCGAACCCGTGCCCGGTTCGATGTCCTTGACCAGGCTCACGCCGCCGACCGTCCAGCGCCAGAGCTCGGTGCCGGCGGTCGAGTCGCCGGCGCGGAAAAAGAGGATGCCGCCAGCCGCAGCGAACTGACCGGGAGCGCTGCCGGGTAGCCCCGGGTTGATGTCCGCGACCATCGTCGTGCCCCCGGCAGTGCCGTCCGTAACCCAGAGCTCGGCACCCAGGAGCCCGTCATTGGCACTCAGGACGGCCCGGCCGGCGCCGATCGGGAAGAGCCCCGAGGGGATTGAGCTCGCGGTGCCGGGGGCGATGTCCTCGACGAGCAATGTTCCGCCGGGGGTACCGTCGGTGACCCAGAGCTCTCTCCCGGCGCCGGGCGAGTTCGCCACGAAGAGGACCTGCGAACCGATGACCACGAACTGATCCGGCGACGAGCCGGTCGGGCCGGGGAAGAGATCCGCGAGCTGCTCGACCAGCCCGGTGTCGAGGTGGAGTACCCAGGGCTCGAGGCCGGTCAGGCCGTCGTCGCCGGAGAAGAAATAGAGGAGGCCGACTACGGCGACTTCGTCGTCGAAGCTCGCCCAGCCTGCAGCCGCGTTCCCGGCCGTGTTGATGTCTTCGACCAGCAGCGCCTGAGCGCCGAGGCCGCCCGGACTCGCCAGCATCGCAAGGCAGATCGGCAGCGCCAGCAGAAGGGGCGCGCGGCGGCAGGTCGTCCCGCGGCAAGAGCTCGAGATGGGCACAGTGAGGTCTCCTTTCCCCTGGTGGCGAAAGGTACGACCGGAAATGGACATCGGCAGGTGAGCCCTGCGGGCGGGGCGCGGCCGGTGGCCGCACCGGATGCGGTCAGGCCTTCTTGAGGAAGCAGGTCTTCAAGATCAGACCCTTCACCTTGTCGGTGTTGCAGGCGATCTCTTCTTCGTCCTCGGTCAGGCGGATGTTCTTGATCTTGGTGCCCTGTTTGAGCGTGACCGACGTGCCTTTGACTTTCAGGTCCTTGATCACCAGGACGGAGTCGCCCTGGCTGAGGATGTTGCCGTGACAGTCCTTGACTTCCATGAGTGACTCCCTTGAGCCGTATCGTACCAAGCGGTGCAGGCGGCATCGCCGGCGCTCTCGGCAGCGCCAGTTCCAGCGGCGGCCCAGGAGTCGGCCGAGCGGGATAATCTCTCGCCGTGTCGAGGCTGTGGCTTCTCTGGTGGCGCGCTGGCGACGTCGTCCGGATCGCTTTCGTCCTGGCGGTCGTTCTCTGCACGGCGCTGCGGGGCTCGACGGCGCCGCCTGCCGGAACCGCCGCGCCAGGCTCCGAGATTCGCTTCGTCGATGCCACGCCGGACAGCGGAATCGATTTCACCTATCGCGCCGGTGGCGCCGAGGCGCTCCACCTGCCGGCGATCATGGGCGGCGGCGCGGCGTTGTTCGATGCCGAGGGGGACGGCGACCTCGACCTCTTCCTCGTGCAGGGCGGCCGGTTGGGCGACACCGGCCCGGAACCGGGGGCGGAGAGCTCGCGCCTCTATCGCAACGATCCAGTCACCGGGCCCGACGGGCGGCGACGCGCCCGCTTCGTCGATGTCACCCGCGAGAGTGGCGCCGGCGTCGCGCTCTACGGCATGGGCGTCGCGACCGGCGATATCGACGGCGACGGCGACGTCGACCTCTTCGTCGCCGGTTTCGGCGGCAACCGGCTGTTGCGCAACGTCAGCGACCGGCGCGGAGCTCGCGGCCTTCGCTTCGAGGAGATCGCGACGCAGGCCGGCGTTCGCGGTGACGGCACGGGCATGGCGATCTCAGCGACCTTCTTCGACGCCGAGCGTGACGGCGACCTCGATCTCTTCGTGGCGCGCTATGTCGACTATCCGCTCGCGCCCCCCGTTCCCTGTTTCGCGCCGAGCTCACGGCGCGACTACTGTGGCCCGCAGGCCTTCCGTCCCCAGCGCGATCTGCTCTACCTCAACCGTGGTGACGGCACGTTCGTCGAAGAGGGCGCGGTCGGGCTCGGCGAGCACGCACCGCAGCCCGGCCTCGGGGTGGTCGCCGCCGACTTCGACGGCGACGGCTGGGTCGATCTGCTCGTCGCCAACGACGGCCAGCCCAACCACCTGTGGAAGAACCTCGGGGGCAGCCAGGAAGGCCGCACCCGCTTCACTGAAATCGGGCTCGCCGCGGGCGTCGCCGTGAACCGCGGTGGTCTGCCGGAGGCGAGCATGGGAATCGCCATCGGAGACGCCGACGGCGACCTCCACGAAGACCTGCTGCTCACGCATCTCACCGGCGAGACCAATACCTTCTATCGCAACAGCGACGGCCTGTTCGACGATCGCTCGCTGGTCTCGGGACTGGGACCGCCGAGTCGCCCGTGGACCTCGTTCGGCACCGCCTGGCTCGACCCGGACCGCGATGGCGACCTCGACCTGGCGACGGTCTCCGGCGCAGTGCGGCTCGCCGAGACCGGCGGACAGCCGGTCGACCCACTGGGACTCGGGCAGCCCGGGCAGCTCTTTCGCAACGACGGCCACGGCCGCTTCGTCGAGATCTCGGCCCACGCGGGGGCGGCCTGGGCGCGGCGCGCGACCTCCCACGGGCTTTCGGCCGGCGACGTCGACAACGACGGCGATCTCGACCTGGTCATCGTCGACAGTCACGAGCGCGCGCGGCTGCTGCTGGACGAAAGCCCGGTCGCCCCAACCTCAGCCTGGGTCGGATTGCGCCTGACCGACCCGAGCGGCCGGCGCGACGAGCTCGGCGCGACGGCAGTCCTGCGCCGGCGCGCCGCACCGCCACTCCTGCGTCGCGTTCACAGCGACGGCAGTTACGCCTCGGCGAGCGACCCGCGGCTGCTCTTCGGCCTGGCCGGAGGCTCCGACCTCGAGGCGGTGGAGGTCACCTGGCCCGACGGCCGCGCGGAGCGCTTCCCGCCCCCACCGCTGGGCGCTTACGCCACCTTGCGGCGCGG
>JAGPDF010000012.1:25414-90194 GCA_018057705.1 Thermoanaerobaculia bacterium
ACCCGCGGCTGCTCTTCGGCCTGGCCGGAGGCTCCGACCTCGAGGCGGTGGAGGTCACCTGGCCCGACGGCCGCGCGGAGCGCTTCCCGCCCCCACCGCTGGGCGCTTACGCCACCTTGCGGCGCGGTCAGGGACGGATCGGGGAAGCGACGACCGGCGCACCTCCTCCTGCCACCGTGCCCCCAGGGCCGCCCGGACGCCGGTGACACGGCGAGGCATCCAGACGCTGCTCTGCGCTCTCGGGCTGCTCACACCGGCGGCCGTCGCGGCGCAGCCAGCGCCCGCGGCGGGTGCTGCGCAGTCACCCGCTGCCGCCACCCGCGAGGCGTCACGCGCGCCGCTCCGGACGGTGCCATGGCCCAACCTCGCCGGCCTCGAGCCAGCGGTTCGGCAGGCGTTGCAGCGCGCCTCCACAACGCTCGCCACCGGGACGTCGGACGGGGAGGCGCACGGCGAGCTCGGCCGGCTCTTCCATGCCCACGGTTTCCCGGCCGCCGCCCAGGTCTGCTACGCCAATGCCGCCGACCTTCAGCCGGACGACTTCCGCTGGCCGCACCTGCGCGGGCTGGCGCTCATCGAGGAGCAGCGCCTGGAGGAGGCCGGGGACGCGTTCGCCGAGGCCTTCTCGCGACGGCCGTATTACCCCGCGCTGCTGCGTCAGGCGCGCGTCGCACAGGAACTCGGCGACTTTGCGCAGACGAAAGCCCTGCTCGCGGTCGCCCTCGCGCACTCACCCAACGATCCGGCCCTGCTCGCCCTCCTCGGCGAGCAGGCGGCGCTCGAAGGCGACGATCGCGCCGCGGTCGACCAGCTGTCGCGCGCCCTCGCCGGAGCTCCGGGCGCAACTCGACTGCACTATCCGCTGGCGCTCTCCTATCGTGCGCTCGGCGATGTCGCGGCGGCCGACCGTCATCTCGCGCTGGCCGGGCGGGTCGGTATCGTGCCGCTCGATCCGCTCGCCGACGAGGTGCGCGCCCGACGCGTCGGCGCCACGGCCTGGGACCTCGAGGGACAACGGGCCCTCCAGGCCGGCGACGCTGCCGCCGCGGCGAAGGCCTTCCGCAAGGCGCTCGAAGCCCGTCCTGACGACCCGGAGCTGCGCAACCGCCTGCGCGCCTCCGAGGCCGCGATCCCCGGGGAGAAGAGATGAACGGGAACCTGATCCACGAATCCACGCACTTCACGACCCGTCAGGCATCGGACACGCGCGTGCCGGGTCATCTCATCGTCGCGAGCCGCAACGAGTGCACGTCGCTCGACGGATTCACCCCGGACCAGGCCGCCGATCTCATGCGATGTCTCGTGCGGGCCGAGGCCCTCCTGCAGCAGATTCTCCAGCCCGAGAGAATCTACATTCTCAAGTTCGGCGAGGCGGTGCCGCAGATTCACTTCCATGTCTTTCCCAGAACCGCCCGACTCCTGCAGGCGTACCTCACCGAGGTCGTCGACCGGGAACCCTACAGTGGCGCACGCATCATGGACTGGGCGTGGACGCACCGCGAGTCTGCCGGCTTCGCCGACGAGGAGATTCAGTCCTTTGTCGACGCGGCCAGGGCCCGCCTGGGACCCGGAGGCGAGATCCGTTGACCGCCGGCGATGCACTCGGCATCTCCGTGAACACGGTGCGCAAGCACATCCGCAATCTCTACGAGAAGCTCGAGGTCCATACCCGCTCGGAGGCGGTCGGCAAGGCGCTTCGGGGCGGCTGGATCTGACGGGCGCGCCTCAGCCGGCTTCGGCGCGCCCGGCGAGCCGGCGCACGAGGCCGCTGAAGATCAGGGCGTGCACGGGGTAGAGGGCGTACCAGTAGAGCAGGCCCGCGAGGCCTTTGGGCGCGAAGAAAGCGGTCTGTGCCAGAACGGTCGAGCCGTCGGCTTCGCGGATCTCGAACTGCAGCCAGGCGCGGCCCGGCACCTTCATCTCGGCGCGCAGGCGCAGGAGCGTCGGCGCCTCCACCGTCTCGACGCGCCAGAAATCGAGCGCGTCGCCCGGCCGCAAATCGTCGGGATCGCGCCGGCCACGCCGCATGCCGACGCCCCCCACCAGGCGATCGATGGCACCGCGCACACGCCAGGTCCAGTCCATGAAGAGCCAGCCGCGGCGGCCGCCCAGCTGCAGCACCGACGCGAAGACCCTTTCCGCAGGCGCGGCGACGCGCAGCTCGCGGCGCTCGAGGATCATCCCTTCGCGGTTCTCCAGCCGCACCACCGGGCGGTCTCCCTGACTCGAGGCCAGGGCGTCGCTCCAACTGGTCTCGACCTCGCCGGCGTCGAGCTTCGCCAGGGCGCGGCGCACCGCTTCGGGGTAGCCGACCGGGACGATTCCCGGAAAGAGCCGGCGCGCCGTCGTGTCTCGCACCACGACCTCGTTCTTCAAGCCGTCGATGAGCGGCCGCGCGATCGCCGCCGGAATCGGCGTCACCAGATGGACCCAGAACGAGGAGAGCCGCGGGGTCAGCACGGGCACCGGCAGGAGCCAGCGCCGCAGCCCGCGCTCGGCGGCATAACCGGTCATCATCTCGCCGTAGGTGACGACGTCGGCGCCACCGATCTCGATCACCTCGCCGGCGCTCTCCGGAGTCGTGAGCGCGGCGACTAGATAGTCGAGGACGTTGCGGATCGCGATCGGCTGGGTGCGGGTGAAGACCCAGCGCGGGCAGATCATCACCGGCACGCGCTCGGCGAGGTAGCGGATCATCTCGAACGACAGGCTCCCCGAACCGACCACGACTCCGGCCCGCAGCTCGGTCACCGGCACCCCCGCCTCGCCGAGCGCCGCGCCGGTCTCCTGGCGCGACCGCAGATGGTGCGAGAGCGCCGTCTCCGGGTCGCCCAGCCCGCCGAGATAGACGATGCGCCGGACACCGGCGGCGCGCGCTGCGGCGCCGAACGCCGCGGCGGCCTCGCGATCGCGCCGGGCGAACTCCTCGCCCGTCCCGAGACTGTGGATCAGGTAGTAGGCGACATCGACGCCGGCGAGCGCCGGCACCAGGGTCGCGGGCACCATCGCATCGCCGCCCACGACCTCGACCCGCCCGCGCCACGGCCGCCCCTCGAGCCGCCCGGGGTCGCGCGCCAGACAGCGCACTGCGAAGCCCGCCTCGAGCAGGCGCGGCACCAGCCGGCCGCCGACATAGCCGGTGGCACCGGTGACCAGGATCCGCTGAGGATTCGTCATGTGGAGAGTACGCTCCGCGGAGGCGTCCGGACCGATCGGTCCCAGGTGCGCGAGAGATCGGATCCAGAGCATACTGCCTCGCCGGGCAGGGAAGGGCGCCGGGCGGAACCGCTATCGTCGTGGCGGACAGGGCGCAGCTCGAACGGAGACAGGAAATGACCACCGACATCGTCGTGATCGGCGCCGGAATCCACGGCTGCGCCACCGCCCTGCGCCTCGCCCGGGCGGGCGCGCGGGTGACGGTCCTCGAACGCAGCGTTCCCGGAGCCGAGGCGTCGAGTGCCGCGGCAGGGATCCTCTCGCCCGGCGTCGAGGCCCAGCACGGCGGACCTCTCCTCACCCTGGCCCAGGATTCGATGCGCCGCTGGCCGCGCTTCGTCGAGGAGCTCGAGGCGGCGACCGGGATCGACCTCTTCTTCCGCGCCAACGGCACGCTGCGCATCGTTTTCAGCGCCGCCGAAGCAGCGGCCTGGCGCGCCGACCTGCCGCGGCTGGTCGCCCTCGGCGTCGCCGCCGAGTGGCTCGACGGGCCGGGTCTCTGCGCCCTCGAACCAGCTCTTGCCGCGAGTGTCCAGGGTGGCTTTCTCTTCCGGGGCGAAGCGTGCCTCGATCCGAAACCGCTGCTGCGCGCGCTCGCCCTCGCGGCGGCCGGCGCCGGGGCCCGCTTCGTCACTGGTCGGGTGCGGCGCATCACGATCGAGCGGGGCCGGGTCGCCGGCGTCGACCACGACTCGGGACACATCCCCGCCGGCGCCGTACTGCTCGCCGCGGGCGCCTGGGCGGGCCTCGTCGAAGGCAGTGGCCTCCCCGCTGGCGCCGTGCGCCCGGTACGCGGCCAGATGGTCGTCCTCGAAGGTCGTGCGCCGGGACCACCGGTCCCTGCGGCCCCTGCGATCGCCTCGCGTGTGGTCTTCTCACCCAAGGGCTATCTGGTACCGCGACCCGACGGGCGCGTGCTCTGCGGCTCGACGATGGAAGAGGCCGGCTTCGAGAAGGCCGTGACCGCCGGCGGCCTGCTGCACATTCTCGGGATGGCCGTGGAGACCGCTCCCCGCCTCGCCACGGCGCCCTACCTCGAGTCGTGGTCGAACTTCCGACCGGCCACCGCGGACGGGCTTCCCGTCCTCGGTCCGGGCGCGGTGCCCGGCCTCTTCTACTCGACCGGACACCACCGCCACGGCATCCTGCTGGCGCCGGCGAGCGCCGATCTCGTCGCCGCGTGCCTCCTCGGCGCGGCGCCGGAGCTCGACCTCACGCCCTACTCGGCGGCCCGGCTCGGCTGAGCGCCGCCCGACATTCCTGCGCCGCGGGCGCCGCCGGCGCTGGCGGCGGCGAAGGCCCGCTCCATGCGCTGCGGCGCGGCGAGGCGGTCGAGCTCGAGATCGGCGCGCGACCAAGAAAAGGCCAGCCGGCGGTCGACGGCTGCGGCCTGGATCTCCTTGCCCTGCCGGCGCAGCGCCGCGGCGAGGCCGGTGAGCGCCCAGCCGTTCTCCGGGTTGCGCTCGAGGTCGGCGCGGAAGTGCGCCTCCGCTGCCTCGTTCCGACTGGCCTCGAGCAGCAGCGGGCCGAGCATGTGACGCACCGGGAAGTACCAATCGCTCGGCTCGTTGTAGCGCAGCCCGTCTTCGACCGTCACGGCTTCCGCGAGCTTCGCGACTGCGGCGTCCCAGTCGCCGCGCGCGCGCGCCAGTTCGGCGGCGGCCAGGCTGCGCGCGATCTGCGCCAGGGCGGTCACCGGATTGAAACCCTGGAACGCCTCCGCTGGCAGAAGGGCATATAGGCGTTCGGCCTCGGCGCTCTCCTTCCCGGACTCCTCGAGGTTGCCGAGACGCGCCTGGGCGATGGCGCGCGCCACGTGGGTCACCGCCGTGGCGTAAGCGAACTCGGCGGGCGGCATCGGCTCGGCGAGGACCCCCTGCCAGCGCCCGAAGCGCACCAGCGTCCAGACCGGGTAGGCGAGCCAGCCGTCGTAGCCCGGCATGGCGCGCAGCATCTCGGCCGGCAGGCGCGCCGCGGTGTCGCGAGCGGCGCCGTAGGCTGTCGCGCTCCTGCCCTCCATCTGCGCCGCGAACCAGAGGAACTGATGATTGTGCGCGGCATACATCGGATAGATCATGAAGTTCCCGGCTCTGGGCAGGTAGGCGCCGTCGGCGGCCACCGCGCGCTCGTTGGCGAGCGCCGAGTCGGCGTAGCGACCGACGCGCTGGAAGATGTGCGACGGCATGTGCACGAGGTGGCCGGCGCCCGGCATTCGCGTGCGCAGGCGCTCCGCCGCCGCCACCGCGCGCTCGGGAGTCTTCGACGCCTCGACCGCGTGAATATAGAGATGGCAGAGACCGGCATGATCCGGCGCTTTCGCGAGCGCGCCCTCGAGCAGCGCCACGATCTCCGGGGTCCACTCCTTGGGCTCGCCGCCGGTCGTGTAGAGATCCCAGGGATGCAGGTTGAGGAGCGCCTCGGCGGCGAGATAGGCGACGTCGACATCGTTCGGGTGAGACTTCGCCACGGCGCGCATCGCGTCGGCGTACGCCAGGTCGAGTGCCGCCTGGCCTTCGGGCGTCGCGGGCGCAGGGTCACTGTAGCGCCGGGTGACCGCCTGGATGAGCGCGCGTTCGACCGGCGTCGCCGACCCGGCGCGTCGCAGCCCCTCCGCCGCCGCGGCGGCGGCCGCCACGGTGCGCTCCGGCGTCGCCGGGAAGTTGATGTGCGGCCCCAGCGCCATGGCGACTCCCCAGTTGCACATGGCGCAAGTGGGGTCGATCTCCACCGCGGCCCGGAACGCCCGCTCGGCCTCCTCGACGTTGAAGGCGAACATCAGCCGCAACCCCTGGTCGAAATAGCGCTGCGCCGCGGGCAGGTAGGTGGAGATCGTGCGATGGTGGTCGCCGAGGTTGTCGAGGATCGGGGCCGTCCGAGACTCCCCGGTGCCCGCCAGCGAGCCGTTGGCGTGACCCTGGGCAACGGCGGCGAGGCAGGACGCGATAGAGAGAAGGGCGAGAAGAGCGCAGTGTCGGCGCATGGAACACCTCCTGGAGGTGAATCCTAGGCAAGCCCCCGCCGGAGGCAATACTCACTTTCGTGAGCTGCGGGCTCTGACCATCGTGGGACCGAACCCTTGCAGGACGAGGTTCGAGGGGTCGACTCCCGCCGGCGCGCGGTCCGGACCGATGAAGGCACCGGCTGGTAAAGTGGCGGCGAATGCCGACTGCTACCCCCATCGATTTCGCCAAAGAGCTCAATCCGGATCAGTTCGCCGCCATCACCCACGGGGATGGGCCGCAGCTCGTCCTCGCCGGCGCCGGCTCCGGGAAGACCCGCGTCATCACCTATCGCGTCGCCTGGCTCGTGCAGGAGCGCGGTGTCGACCCGGCCTCGATCGTCGCCGTCACCTTCACCAACAAGGCGGCGGGCGAGATGCGCGACCGCGTCGAGCGGCTGGTCAACGTCTTTCCCCTGCCGACTTTCGTCGGCACCTTTCACCGCTACGCCCTGACGCTGCTGCGCCGTTACGGCGAGCGCGTCGGGTTGCCGCGCGATTTCGCGATCCTCGATACCGACGACCAGAAGCGCCTGGTGGTTCAGGCGATGGCCGCCGAAGGGGTGTCGGAGACGAGCTTCCCGCCGCGCACGATCCTCGCGGCGATCTCGGGCGCCAAGAACCGCCTGCTCTCGCCGGCTCAATACGAACGTGAAGCGAAGGACTTCTTCGAGCAGCGCGTGGCGCGCGTTTACCGCCGCTACCAGTCTCTGGTCGCACAGGCCTCGGGCGTCGACTTCGACGACATGATGAGCCTCGCGGTGAAGCTCTTCACCGAGCACAAGGAGATCGCCGACCGCCTGCGGCAGCGCACCCGCTACCTGCTGGTCGACGAGTTCCAGGACACCAACCAGGCGCAGCTCACCCTGGTCTCCGAGCTCGCCGGGGCGAACGGCAACCTGACCGCCGTCGGCGACGAGGACCAGGGCATCTATCGCTGGCGCGGCGCTGACCTCACGCACATCCTCGAGTTCGAGCGCCACTTTCCCGGCGCCGCGGTGCGCAAGCTCGAGCGCAACTACCGCTCGACCGGCATCATCCTGGATGCCGCCAACGCCGTGGTCTCGAACAATCAGCTGCGGCGGGGCAAGAAGCTCTGGACGGCCGCGGGCCGCGGCCAGCCGATCGCCCTTCATCGCGCCGGCGACGAGCTCGAGGAGGCGGCCTGGGTGGTCGAAACCCTGACCCGCCTGCGCGGCCAGCACGCGCTCTCGGACATGGCGATCCTGGTGCGCACCAACGCCCAGACGCGAGCTTTCGAGGACGAGTTCTTCCGCCACCGGATTCCGTACACCATGGTCGGCGGAGTGCGCTTCTACGAGCGCGCCGAGATCAAGGACCTGGTCGCCTATCTCCGCCTGCTGCGCAATCCGCGCGACAGCTTCTCGCTGTCGCGGATTCTCAACGTTCCGCCGCGCGGCATCGGCAAGACCACCGCCGCCATGCTCGACGAGCGGGCGGCGAAGCTCGGCGCCACTCTCTGGGACGTTCTCGAGGTCGATCCGCTCGAGAGTTTCCCGGCTCGCGCCACGACCGCGCTGCGCGCTTTTCGGGCGCTCATCCACGAGCTTCGCGCGACCGCCGAGGAGCTCCCGCTGCCGGCGCTCCTCGACGAGCTGCTGGCGAAGACCGGCTTCACCGACATGTTCCGGCGCGACAACGAGGAGGAGCAGGCCAAGCTCGAGAACATCCGCGAGTTCCTCTCGGCGGCACAGAACTTCACCGAGTCGAAGAGCTACGGCAGCGGCGAGGACGAGGACCTTCTCACCGCTTTCCTCGATCACGTCGCCCTGGTCTCCGACCTCGACGCCTGGGACGGCGAGCGCGGCGTCAGCCTGATGACGCTGCACAGCGCCAAGGGTCTCGAGTTTCCGGTCATCTTCCTGCCCGGTCTCGAGGACGGCCTCCTGCCACACTGGAATTCCCAGGGCAAGAGCGAAGACCTCGAGGAGGAACGGCGGCTCTTCTACGTCGGCATGACGCGGGCCAAGGAGCGCCTCCACCTCTCCTGCTGCCGGCGCCGCCGGATCGCCGGCGTCTACCAGGACCAGCGCGAGTCGCCGCTCCTCGCCGAGGTGCCGGAGAGCCTCCTTCAGGCTTCCGCGAGCCCCCGGATCTACCAGACGGAGCGCACTCGGCCGATCGAGGAGTTCTACGGCCGGCCGGCGGCCGCCCCCCCTCTGCCGGCCGCCGGCACTCGCGGCCCCAAGCGCGGCAGCCGCGTCCGCCATCCGACCCTCGGCCAGGGCGTGGTGCTCGAGCTCGAGGGCGAGGGCGACGACGCCAAGTTCACGATCTTCTTCGAGCGCGCCGGCAAGAAGAAGCTGATCGCCCGCTACGCCACGCTCGAGCTGCTCTAGCGCGGCAAGTGCCGGCTCAGTGCGCGGTGCGCGCCAGGAACTCTTCGCGCAGCAGGGCGTAGAGGTAGTTGTCGATCCGGCTGCCGTGGAGCGAGAAGTAGCTGCGCAGACGCCCTTCGCGGAGAAATCCGAGCCCCTCGAGGACGCTCGCCGAGCGCTCGTTCTCGACCGAGCAGCGGGCTTCGAGACGCTCGATGCCGACCGCCACGAAGAGCTCCGGGAGGAGCTGACCGAGCGCTTCCGACATCAGACGCATCCCCTGATACTCGGTGGCCAGGGCGTAGCCGATCTCGGCCAGGCCGTGCTCCCAGGAGAGGATCGCGAGCGTGATCCAGCCGGCGGACTCGCCGTCGACCAGAACGATCCACTGGAAGCGCTCCCCCCGCCCGCGGTAGAGATCCTCCATGCGCTGGCGCGCGAGGTCCGCCCGCAGCTCGCCGACGGACGACTCCTGCAGCGGCTGGTGGCGCCGCACCGACTCCTCCGCCCGCCAGGCGAAGAGACTCCCGGCATCGCCGGGCAGCGCCGCACGCAGGGCCACGCGGCGTTGACGGGGTTCGCGGTTGGCCACCATGGGGAGATCCTATCCAAGCGCGCGTTCGGCTTCGGTGGTGGGGGCACTCCGGCACTCGGGAATCCAGGAAAAATTGGTGACAGTTACCAATTTCCTGTAGTTGGGCGCGAAGACCCCGCCACGGTGAGTCTGGAAATTGGAAACTGTCACCAATTTTTCCCCGAGCGCCCCTGACCGGCGAAAGTTGGGGACATATTGCGGCCGCTCGGGAGCTTGGGCGGCCCACGGACAGCGAAGCCGCTATGTGTCCCCGGCCGAGAGTGAGGGATGATCCGGCGGTGCCGAGTCTGCCGCCCTTCGTCGACGACCGTCCCCGCGACCACGCGGTGCCGGAGGGTCACCTGCGCTATCGCCTCGACATCGCCTACGTCGGCGCCGGCTACGGCGGCTGGCAGCGCCAGCCGAACGCCGACACCGTGCAGGCGCGCGTCGAGGCTGCGGTCGGGGAGCTCGTCGGCGAAGAGGTCGCCGTGGTCGGTGCGAGCCGGACCGATGCCGGCGTCCACGCCCGTGCCCAGGTGGCGCACGTCGATCTCGGCCGGCCGTTCTCGCTCCGGGGGCTGGTCCACGGCACCAATCACCTGCTGCCGGCCGGCATCCGGATTCTCGCCGCGCGAGTGGCGCCCGAGGGCTTCCACGCCCGCTTCTCGGCAACCGCCAAGGAGTACGCCTACCGCATCCGGCCGGGACGCTTCTTGCCGCCGGCGCTCGCGCCGTTCGTTCTCGCCGTCCCCGCTCGGCTCGACCTCGAACGCTTGCAGGCAGCGACGCTGCGCCTGCCGGGGAGGCACGACTTCTCCTGCTTCGCTCTCGCCGGTGGCAGCCACCGCTCCCCCGTGCGCACGCTCTTGCGGGCCGCCTGGGAGGAGGAGGACTCCGGCCTCACGCTGCGAATTACGGGCGACGGCTTTCTGCGCGGCATGGTGCGGAGCCTCGTCGGCACCCTGCTCGAGGTCGCCCTCGGCCAGCGCTCCCCGGACGGCCTCGCGGCGCTGCTCGAGGGCGGCGACCGCGGCGCCGCCGGACCGACCGCCCCGGCGCACGGACTGACGCTCGAACGGATCGACTACCGGGCCGGGGGATAGGGCCGGCGCGAGGGTCCGGCGACCACACGCTGTGGTAGCTTGGATCGAATGTCCGAGCCGCTGCTGCGGGTAGAACCCGGATCGCTGGAAGAGACCCTGCTGCGTCAGGTCGACCGCAGCCGGTTGCCGCGCCACGTCGCCATCATCATGGACGGCAACGGACGCTGGGCCGGCAAACGCTTCCTGCCGCGCATCGAGGGTCACCGCGCCGGCGTTCAGGCGGTGCGCGAAACCGTCGAGAGCGCCGCCCGCCTGGGGGTCGAGGTCCTGACCCTCTACGCCTTCTCGATCGAGAACTGGAAGCGGCCGCGGCACGAGGTCTGGACGCTCATGAACCTCCTCAAGGAGTTTCTCCGGCGCGAGATCCGCACTCTGGTCGACAACGACATCCGGCTGCACATCGTGGGCCGCTGGCGCGAGCTCGACCCGTCGGTCGTCGCCACTCTCGAGGAGGCGCTCGCCCGGACCGCCGGGGGCAGGCGCATGGTGTTCAACATCGCGCTCAACTACTCGGGCCGCTGCGAAATCGTGGACGCCTGCCGGAGGCTCCTCGACCGGCGAGCGGCGGGGGAAGCGATCGAGCTCGACGAGGCCACGCTTTCGGGCGCGCTCGAGACCGCCGGGCAGCCGGACCCCGATCTGCTCATCCGGACCTCGGGCGAGATGCGGGTATCGAACTTTCTGCTCTGGCAGATCGCCTACTCCGAGATCGTCGTCACTGCGACCCTCTGGCCCGACTTCCGGCTGCGCCATCTCCTCGAGGCGATCGTCACCTTCCAGGGACGCGAACGCCGTTTCGGAGGCCTCGATGCCCCCCCCGGCCCGGCCGCGGAGAACGGCCGCAGCGATGGCAGGGATGGCAGCGTCGCCGGCGCAGAACGCAGCGAGCGCTCCGGGGAGGCGGCGACGCCGAATCCCTCCGCCGCCACCGCGCAGACCTCCAACCCGAGCTGACACCGAAAGAGCGGAAGCCATCGATGAAACGTCTCCTCACGGCCGCCATCGGCGTGCCTGCCGCCCTCTTCGCCGTCTTCCGCTTTCCCGAGTGGGCCTTCCTCCTCCTGCTGCTGGTGGTCTTCGAGTGGGCGGCGATCGAGTTCCTGGCCATGGTGCGGCCGCTCGCGCCGCAGGCCCCCTGGCGCCTCCTCTTGGTCACCGCCCCGCTCGCTGCGGTGGCGGTCGAGCGGGCGCTTGCGAGCGGCCTCGCCCAGGGCTCGCGGCTCGACGCGCACTGGCTGCTGGCGCTCGCGGCCGCGATCGCGATCGTGCCGCCGGTGGCGGTCCTCGTCACCCGCACACCGATCGAGCAGGCGGTGCCGGCGTCGGCCATCCTGGGCTGGGCCACGCTCTACTTCGCCGCGCCGGTTGCGAGTCTCGTCCTCCTGCAGCAGCGCGACCCATGGATCTTCTTCCTGCTGCTCGCTATCGTCTGGCTCGGCGACACCGCCGCCTACTACGTCGGCTCGACCTGGGGAAGGCACCGCCTGGCGCCGGTCGTCTCTCCGAAGAAGTCGTGGGAGGGGGCCATCGCCGGGCTCGCGACCTCGCTCGCTGCGACCGCCATCTGGTCGCTCTGGCGGCAGGGGGCCGTCGATCCGGCGCTCCTCGCCGTCGGCCTGGTGACGGCGATCGCGAGCCAGTTCGGCGATCTCGTCGAATCGCTGGTCAAACGAGCCGCGAACGTCAAGGATTCTGGCGCCATCCTGCCCGGGCACGGCGGTATGTTCGACCGCTTCGATGCCATGTTCCTCGCGGCACCGGTCATGCTCCTCGCGCTCTGGGCGGCTCGCGTCGAGCTCACGCGATGATTCAGCGCCTCGCGCTGCTCGGCGCCACCGGCTCGATCGGCGACTCCACGGTCGAGGTCGTCCGGCATCATCCCGGGCGCCTCGCGATCTCGACCATCGGCGCCCTGGGCAGGAATCCCGAGGCGCTGCTCGCGCTGGCACGGGAGTTTCGCCCGCGGCTCATCGCGGTCGTCGACCCGAAGGTAGCGCGCGACATCCGGCCGGAGCTGCCTCCCGGAGTCGAGATCGCCGCCGGGCCCGAGGCCCTCGTCGCCGCCGCCACGCACCCCGCGGTCGACAAGGTCGTGGCGGCCATCGTCGGGGCCGCGGGCCTTCCTCCGGTCGCCGCGGCGCTCGCGGCGGGCAAGTCGGTCGCCCTGGCCAACAAGGAGTCGCTGGTCGTCGCCGGCCGGCTGCTGACCGACCTCGCGCACGCCAACGGCGTCGAGATCGTGCCGATCGACAGCGAGCACGTCGCCCTTCACCAGGCTCTGCGTTGCGGCACCCGCACGGAGGTTCGGCGGCTCGTCCTGACGGCCTCCGGTGGACCGTTCCTGCATCGCGATCCGGCGACCTTCGCGTCCATCGGCAGAGAGGAGGCGCTGCGGCATCCGACCTGGTCGATGGGCGCCAAGATCAGCATCGACTCCGCGACCCTGGTCAACAAGGGGCTCGAGCTCATCGAAGCGTCGCACCTGTTCGGCGTCCCGCCCGAGGCGATCGACGTCGTCATCCACCCGCGCTCCCTGGTGCACTCCATGGTCGAGTTCCGCGACGGCTCCTGGATGGCGCAGCTCTCGGTCAACGACATGATCTTCCCGATTCAATACGCGCTCGCCTATCCCGAACGTTGGCCGAACGAGTTCCCGCGCCTCGCGCTCGCCGAGCTCGGCACGCTCGAGTTCCTGCCGCTCGACAACCGGCGCTTCCCGGCGGTCCAGATGGCGCGCGCAGCGCTCGCCGCGGGCGAGAGTGCGCCGGCCGTCCTGAACGCCGCCAACGAGGTGGCCGTCCACGCCTTCCTGGACGGCCGGATCGGCTACACCGACATCCTCGCCATCATCTCGGACGTCCTCGAGAGCCATCGCCCGGCGGGGGTCGCCGACCTCGAAGCGGCCCTCGAGTGGGATCGCTGGGGACGCGAGCGCGCCGCCGGGGCGCTTTCCAAGCGCTCGCGGTAGAGATAGTCTCCAGCGCCCCATGCTCCACCTCCTATCCAATACCGCCGCCTTCATCTTCGCCCTAGGCGTCATCATCTTCGTCCACGAAGCCGGCCACCTCCTGGTCGCCAAGGCCTTTGGAATGAAGGTGCTCGCCTTCTCTCTCGGCTTCGGGAAGCGCCTGTTCGGCTGGCAGATCGGCGAAACCGAGTACAAGGTCTCGCTGGTGCCCCTCGGCGGCTACGTCAAGCTCTCGGGCGAAGAACCCGGGGAATCGACCGACGACCCGCGCGACTTCCTCAACCAGCCGCGCTGGCAGCGCATCCTGGTCTATCTCGCCGGCCCACTGATGAACGGCGTGCTCTCGATTCTGCTGATCGCCGGGCTGTTCATGGTGGGCATCGAGGTGCCGGCGCTGCAGAGCGTGCCGTCGGTCATCGGCACGGTCGAGCCGGACTCGCCGGGCGCCGATGCCGGCCTCCTGGCCGGCGACGAGATCGTCGCCATCGACGGCCAGAAAGTGAGCCGCTGGCAGGACGTGGCGTTCACCGTCCTCACCGGCATCGGCAAGCCTCTCGAGTTCGAGATCGAACGCGATGGCGAGCGCAGCAAGGTCCGCGTCACGCCCGAGAAGCCCGCGGACTTCGACTTCGGCGACGCCGGCATCTACCCGAAGCTGCTGCCGCGGATCGGCGACATCGTCGCCGGCGGGCCCGCCGAGGCCGCCGGATTCCGCCTCGGTGACGAAGTGCGAAGCCTCGATGGGCGCCCCCTGGGAAGCCCCGCCGACTTCGTGGACTACATCGAGAAACACACCGGGACGGCGGTCGTGGTGGAGGTCCTGCGCGCCGGCGCGCTCACCCACCTCTCCGTGGTGCCGGCGGATCAGGGCGGCAAGGGGCGCATCGGCGTGCGGCTGACCGTCGCGCAGCGCTATCCACCGCTCGCGGCGCTGCGCGAAAGCGTGCGCTTCAACTACGACATTGCCAAGCAGACGCTGGCGGTCATCGGCAAGATCTTCAAGCGCGAAGTGGCGGCGAAGAGCGCGCTCGCAGGGCCGATCGAGATCGCCGCCCAGTCCGGCGCCGCGGCGCGCACCGGGTTCAAGAACCTGCTCTATCTGATGGGGGTTCTGAGCCTCTCCATCGGACTGTTGAATCTCTTCCCGATCCCGGTGCTCGACGGCGGTCAGATCACCATCCTGCTGATCGAGAGCGTGATGCGCCGCGATCTCTCCATGGCCGTCAAGGAGCGCATCGCCCAGGTGGGGCTCGCGCTAGTGGTGCTCTTGATGGTCACCGTTCTCTACTTCGATCTCTCCAAGAACCTGCTCGGCAAGTAGTTCCGCGCGTTTTCAACTCGGCGCCCGACAGGCCTCTTGCCCGGGGTCCTGTCTGGCCAGCTTCCCGGCGTTTCCGGGGACACATAGCGGCTTCGGCGCCCGTGGGCCGCCGAAGCGCCTGAGCGGCCGCAATATGTCCCCAACTTTCACCGGAAAGAAGAGCTGCCGACCAGGGGCGCTCTGGCGCTCGGGAACCCAGGGTGGGCGACCACGCTTCAAATAGGAGCCCGCCCTGGGTTCCCGAGTGCCGGAGTGCCCCCGCACCGCTGCTCGACGGGAGGGGACACATAGCGGCTGGAGATCCCGCTGGCCGCCACGGAGTTCGAGCGGCCGCAATGTGTCCCCGAATGCCTACCTAGATCAAACCGCGCAGGATCGCGAGGTCGCGCGCGTGCCCGAGCTCGTCGTCCCCGAACGGCGTCTCGAGGATCATCGGTGCGTGGCGCAGACGGGGCTCGGCAAGCAGACGTCGGAACGGCTCGACCCCGAGACAGCCTTCTCCGAGGTTGGCGTGGCGGTCCTTGTGCGACCCCAACGCTCCGACCGAATCGTTCAGGTGGACCCCGCCGACGAGGTCGAATCCGAGATGAGCGTCGAGCTCGGCCAGGAAGTCGTCCCAGCCGGCAGCGCTGTCGATGGCGTAGCCGGCGGCGAAGGCATGACAGGTGTCGAGGCAGATGCCCAGCCGATCCCGGCTCGCGGCGCGCGACCGGATCGCCCCCAGATGCTCGAGCCGGCTGCCCAGTACCGTCCCCTGCCCGGCCGTGATCTCGAGCAACACACGGGTGGGGCAGTCGCCGAGCCCGGCGTCCACGGCATCGAGCGACCGGGCAATGGCCGTCAGGCCCTCCTCGACCCCGGTTCCGAGGTGCGCCCCGGGGTGCACCACCAGCGCCGGGACACCGAGCGCCGCACAACGACGCAGCTCGTCGGCGAGGGCGGCGCGCGACTTCGCCAGGATCTGCGGATCGGGTGCAGCGAGGTTGATGAGATAGGCCGCGTGCGCGACGACCGGCCCGATCGCGCTCGCTGCGTGCGCGGTGCGAAAGGCCAGGGCGTCCTCCGGCAGCAGCGCTTTGCTCTGCCACTGGCTCGGGCTCTTGACGAAGATCTGGAGCGCCTCGCAGGCCAGATCGGTGCCCCGCCGCACGCCTTCGGCGAGCCCCCCGGCTACCGAGACGTGCGCGCCGAGAAGCGGGGACTGTCCCCGCTTCTTTGGGGACTGTCCCCGATTCTCTGTCGTCTTCATGACCCCACTCTAGCTGCAAGGCACCTCGGTTCGATCGGCGGGCGCCTGCTAGACTGCGCTCACCGTGGCTGGGCGTTTCGTGCGGCTCGTACAAAGTCTGCTCTGGGGAGTCGTGCTGCTGGCGGTTTTCGGCGCCACGGCCTATCTCTCGTTCAACCTGTTCGTTCGGCGGGGGGCGATGACCGTGCCGGAGCTCGCCGGCCTCACCGCCGAGGAGGCCTCCCGTCTGCTGGTGGACCAGGGTCTGCTCTTCCGCGCCGCCGAACCCGCCGGGCGCTGGAACGCCGAGGTCGCTGAGGGCCGGGTCATCGAGACCCGTCCCCGCGCCGGCGGCTTCGTCAAGCGCGGCAGCGCGGTGGAAGTCGTGCTCTCCCTGGGAGTGCGGCAGGCCAGTGTGCCGAATCTCGCCGGCAAGGCGATGAGCGCTGCCCAGCTCACTGTCCAGTCCGAGGGGCTCGTGCTCGGCGACACGCTCTCGATCGCGAGCTCAGCGGGTGAGCCCGGAACGATCGTCGGCCAGGACCCGCCTCCCGGAGCGAGCGTCCCCGCCGGCACCCGGATCGACCTGCTGGTTGCGCTGGACGCTCCGGCCGACACCTTCGTCATGCCGGATCTGGTCTATCGGCGCTACGAACCGGTGCGCAACTACTTCGAGGGCGGCGGCTTCCGCATCGGCGCGGTCAAGTTCGAGCCCTACGAAGGCATCTCGGACGGCACGATCCTGCGCCAGAATCCCCTGCCGGGGCACCCGCTCCGTCGGCGGGACGTCATCTCGCTCGTCGTCGCCGCCGCCCAGGGAGCCCTGCCGTGATCGAAATCGCCCCTTCTCTCCTCGCTTCCGACCTCGCGGATCTCGCCGGCGCTGCCCGGATCTGCGAGGCCGGCGGGGCCGACGTTCTCCATGTGGATGTCATGGACGGGCATTTCGTGCCCAACCTGACGATCGGTGTCCCGGTGGTCGCGGCGCTGCGCCGCCACACCCGTTTGCCGCTCGACGTCCACCTGATGGTCGCCAATCCGGAGCGTCTCCTGGGCGATTTCCTGAAGGCCGGGGCTGACCGGATCAGCGTTCACTGGGAGGCCGCGACCCACCTCGACCGCCTGCTCGCCCAGATCCGGGAAGGCGGCGCCCAGGCGGGGATCGCGCTCAACCCGGCGACGCCGGTCGAGCTCCTTTCCGATATCCTGCCGTCGGCCGACTTCGTGCTCCTCATGTCGGTCAATCCGGGATTCGGCGGTCAGGCGTTCCTGCCTTACGTGCTGGACAAGGCGCGGCGCTTGCATTCGTCGATCCTGGCGCGCCGACTCGACCTCTTCCTGGAGATCGACGGGGGCATCGGGCCCGCCAACATCCGCTCCGTGGCCGAAGCCGGGGTGCGCACGCTGGTGGCAGGATCGGCGGTTTTTGGCGCCCCCGATCCGGTCGCCGCACAACAGCAGCTGCGAAAGCTCGCGGAGGGTAGCGCTTGAACTCAAATCTGATCCGGCGGCTCACGGCGCTGGCCATCGTCCCGGTCCTCTCGGTCCTGGCGGTTTCCTGCAAGTCGAACATTCAGAACGACCCGATCCTCCGGCTGTCAGCCGCCGAATCGCTGGCCGAGGGCAAGCGGCTGTTCGAGCTCGAGAAGTTCGAGAAGGCGCGGCCCTATTTTTCGCACGCCTTCGAAGTCGAGCCCAATTCGAGCTCGGGCCGCGAGGCCCTGCTGATGGTCGCGGACTGCTACTCCCTCACCGGCAGCACGGCCGACCTGATCCAGGCGGAGGCCAAGTACCGGGACTTCCAGAACCGCTTCCCGACCAGTGACCGCGCCGCGTACGTGCAGTTCCAGATCGCTTCGTCTCTCGCACGTCGGATCGAGCGCGCCGACCGCGACCAGGCGGCGACGGTCAAGGCGCGGGAGGCGCTCGAAGAGCTGATCCGCCTCTATCCGACCAGCGAATACGCCGAGAAGGCCCGCGCCGAGCTGGTGATCGTGATCGACCGGCTGGCCGAGCACGAGTTCGTCGTCGGACGGTTCTACCAGCGCTACGGCGTTCCGGGAGCCACGGTGGCCCGCATCGAAGGCCTGCTCAAGAACTTTCCGGGCTACTCCGGTACCGACGCCGCGCTCTACTACCTCGGCCTCGCCTATATCGACCTGGCCCGCCCGGAGGACGCCGCGACGACGTTCGCCCGGCTGCGGGAAGAGCACCCCGAGAGTCGCTACGTCCGGAAAGCCTCGAAGCAGGGCTGACCTTGAAGACCCGTCGGAGGCTCGCCCGCCTTTGCGCCGCGACCCTGCTGGTGATGGCGGGCGGCTGCGCGGGCAGCGGGCCCTACTGGAGCCGCGAGGATCGGGGTGCGGCCCAGGCCCAGGAACGGGAAGAGCGCATTACCCGCCTCGAATCGCAGCTCGCCCAGGAGCAGGGGCGAAACGCCGCCCTTCAAGCCGAGGTCGATCGGCTCGGTCGCGAAGTCGCGCAGTTGCGGCGACCGGAGGCGCCGGAAGCGGCTCCTCGCGCGGTCCCGCCGCCTTCGGGTCTGGAGGCCGTCGAAATGGCGCCCGTTCCCGGAATCGGGGAGCGCCAGGAGATCGAACAGAGCGACCTCGAGCTCCCCGTTGAGCCAACTGCGGCCGCCGAGGAGCCGGGCAGCCCCGTCCCTGCCCCTGCCGCGACGTCGGCGACTGCCCTTCCCGCCGATGCGTCGAGCGCCGGCCTCTACGAGCGCAGCCTGGAGCTGCTCGAGCAGGGGCGCTCCGCAGAGGCCGAAGCGGGGTTCACCCGGTTTCTCGTCGCGAATCCGGTCTCCGACCTGGCGGACAACGCCCAGTTCTGGCTCGCCGAATCGGCGCTGCGGCGGATGGACACCGCCCTCGCGCTCGCCGGGTTCCGGGCCGTCGTCGAGAATTACCCCGAGGGCAACAAGATTCCGGACGCCCTGCTCAAGGTCGGATTCTGCCTCGCCGAGCTCGGCGACCCGGAGTCGGCGGCGACGGTTTACCGCGAGCTCCTGGAGCGCTTTCCCGAGACCACCGCAGCTGACACTGCGCGGCAACGGCTCGGCCCCCGCTAGGGCAGTTCCGGCGCGCAGCTAACCTCAAGAGGATACGTGGGTTCCGTGGAGAAAGCACTTGACACTGTGCACACCCGCGAGTACCCTTCGGGCAAGTCTTGGACGCAACGCGCCAGCTGGAAACGGCTTCTGGAGGTCGACCCGTGGCAAACCGCCATCTAACGGTATTCGCGCTGCTCGGTACTGTCGTATTCGCTGGCGTGGCTTTGGAGGCGGCGGACACCCCGCCGGCCAACCTCAAGCTGGTGAACGGACACTGGACGGCCTGGGATCCGCCGCCGACGCCCGAGGGCGCAAGAGTCCACATCGTCGTGCCGGGAGATACCTTCTGGGGTCTCGCGGCGACGAATCTCGGCAATCCCTATCTCTGGCCGCAAATCTGGGAGAAGAACCAGTATGTTCGCGACGCCCACTGGATCTACCCCGGCGACCCCCTGATCCTCGACCTCTCGGTCTCGGGGGCGGAGGCGGTCGGAGCCGTGGCGACCGATGAAGGAGCGACCGAAGAGGTGGCCGGGATGGGCGAGGGAGCCGAGGCGGAAGCCTCGGCGGCGGACGGGAGTCCGGCGGGCACGGGCGCAGCGGCGACGATTCGCGGCGTCGCTCCGGCCGGTAAAGGATCCGTTCCGGTGCCGCTCGGCAGCCAGGATGACATCTACTGTTCGGGTTTCATCGGCGCGCCGGACGAGGTCTTCGGCTACTCGGTGATCGGGTCCGAGTACCAGGTGCTCTCGCCGCAGCTCAAGAACCCGGTCTACGGCCAGGTCGAAGGGCTCTACGGGACTGTCGATGCCGTCAAGTACAAGCTGACCGCGGGCGACATCATCTACATCGACGGCGGCCGGGCAGCCGGCCTCTCTGCGGGCATGCAGTTCACCGCGGTCGGCAGCGGCAGGATCGTCCGGCATCCGGTCTCGAACGACGAGCTCGGCCGCCAGTACAGCTACGCCGGCCGCATCCGCGTGCTCTCCGTGCAGGAGAACTCGGCGATCGCCGAGATCACCCAGAGCTGCGACGGCATCCTCGTCGGAATGGCGCTCAAGCCCTTCGAACAGGAGCCCGTGCCGCTTGCGCGGCGCAGCCCGACGCGACCAGCCAGTGAGCCGGCGAGCGCCGAGGCTCTGGCGAGCGCGGCGGTGATCGTCTCCTCGCCGGTCGATCTCGTGACCCTGGGGCAGGACCATCTGGTCTTCATCGACCGCGGCGAGGACGACGAGGTCCTGCCCGGCGACATCTTCACGATCTACCGCATGAACCGCCCGGCGCATCCGCCGGTCGTTCTGGGCGAGCTCGCGGTCCTGTCCGTGCGGGCCCACACGGCGGTCGCCAAGATTCTCGAGTCGCGCTATCCGGTCTATGTCGGAGATCGTCTCGAGCGCAAGTGAGTGCCGCCGCGGCTGCCGCCCGCCCGTCGCCCCGCTGACTGCCGGACCGGCGGGGGGGTGTCGGCTTGCGGGCAGGGACGATTTGCGATAGATTTCCCGCTCTCGCAGGGTGAATCAGCTGTGAACCGACAAAACTACAACGGCAGACTCAACCAGATCGTCGATGAGTTGGTAAGCCAGGGACTCACCCTGGAGCAGGCTCGTCAGGAATTCGAACGGCAGTTCATCACGGCCTCCCTGCGGTCCAACGACTGGAACTACTGTCGCTCGGCGCGCAGCCTCGGAGTCCATCGCAACACCCTGCGCAACAAGGTTTCTCACTTGGGCATCAGCGGCACCGAAGGCAAGGGGAAGGCCTCCACTCCCCGCGTCGGCTTGCGGCGACAGTTCCCCAAGGTCTGACCCGAAACACCCGAAAAAACCAACCACACACGACATGAACCATGGCCGCTCCCCTCGCGGGAAGCGGCCCATTCGTGGCCATTACCGGCCGCGCCTGCCCGTTCCACACGGAGGCGACTCATGCCCACATCTCCATTCAGACGATTGACCCGCCGCATGATCTGGAGTGCCAGCGCTTCGATCACTTTGCTGTTCCTGACCTCCACCTCGAGTCTGCCGTCGGTTCCGGTGCCCCCGACCGGTTACTCGCTCGACCTCGACACGATCTTCGCCCGCCCTGCCGGTCTGGATCTCGCCGCGGCGACTGTGCCGCCCGCTCGCCCCGCGAGCTCCGACCAGTTCCATCTGAATCCGCGCGGCGAGCGCAGCCGTCCAGCCTCGGATCTCTACCTCGATGGGTTGCCATTCGGACGCGAGATCCGCGGCGCCGCGCAGCGCTACGAACTGGATTCGCTTCTGCTCGCTTCGATCGTCGAGGCGGAATCGAGCTTTCGCGCCGACGCCGTCTCCGTCAAGGGCGCCCTCGGTCTCATGCAGCTCATGCCGCTGCATTTCGCCCCGCTCGATCCGGCGATCGCCCCGATCGACCCGCTCGACCCGGCGGTGAACCTGAATCTGGGGGCGCGTTATCTGCGCGATCTGCGCAAGCGCTACGACGGCGACCTGGAGCTCGCGCTGGCGGCGTATCACGCCGGCCCTGGAACGATCGATCGATTCGGTGGATTTCCGCCCTACCGTGAAACCGAGGCCTATGTCGGCCGGGTGCTCAAGCTCTACAGCGAGCACCAGCGGGAAGCTGGCGCCGCGACCTCCGCCGGGTCTTCCTCCGCGTCATCTGCGGGCAGTCTGCCGCGGACGCGGCCGGAAACCCGGCTCGGCTCCTAGGCCCGTTTCCCGGTCTCGGAGTCGGTTCCGTCTTCGTCGCCCTTGAGGCCCTTCTTGAAGTTCTTGATCGCCTCGCCGAGTCCCTTGCCCAACTGCGGGATCTTCGAGGCGCCGAACAGCAGCACGAGGATGACGAAAATCACCAGCAACTCAGGAACTCCGAGCGATCCCATCGCGGGAACCTCCTCGATGCCGAGCGCGCGACGAAGCGTTCGCCGCGCGCCGGTCAACTGCTTTCACTTTAGCAGAAGCGCCCGGAAGCGGGCCCGGTGGCCCACCACCCGCGCAACGGGGGGACGCTCGCGGCCGTCTCCGGCAAAAGCTCGAGATGCGGCAGGGCGCGCGCCAGGGTCGGCGCGATCAGCGGTACGTGCCGCGGATTGCCTTGCGCCGCGAAGCGCGCGAACGTGCCCGCGGCCTTGAGCGTGCGCTGCACGACCGCCCGCGAGTAAGCCTCGTGCCCCGGGCTGCCTCGCCAGCGGTGCGGCAGGATCGCCGCCTCGCGGGCCGGATCGGGGAAGAAGCTGTCGTTCAGCAGCGAGGCCAGATCGTAGGCGGGGGGCCCCAGCCGAAGATCCTGGAAGTCGATGACCGCGACGCCCTCCACCACAGGCATGAGATTGCGCGCCATGTAGTCGCGGTGGCAGGGCACGAGCGGATCGCCCCCGAGGCGCGCGCAGAGCTCGTCGAGCGCGGCGCGAAAATCGCGCCGCGCTCCGGGAAGCGCCGTGAGGCCTGCGGGATCGAACAGGAACTCGAACGTCGGCTCGAGCTCGCGGCGCAGCAAGGCGCCGTCGAGGGGGGGGCACCCGAGGCGTGCCACCTCGCCCGGGTCCAGCCCGGCGATCCGCTCCGCGCTCTGCGCCGCGGCGACGAAACCGGCGGTCTGCTCGTCCGCGCTGCGGTCGCCGACCTCGAACAGTGTCGCGGCGCCCAGATCCTCGACCAGCATCCAGCCGCGCCCGGGGCTCGACCCGCGAATCTCCGGCACGCGCACCCCGGCATCGGCGAGAAGCGTCCGCGCGGCGACGAAGCGCGCCATCGTCGCGCGGAGGCTTTCGGGGTAGTACGCCGCGAGCAGCGAAGCGCCCCCTTCGAGGACGATCCGGAAGTAGCGCCGCTGCGAGAGGTCGCCCGCGAGCGCGGTGGAGCTGCGCGCGCCGATTCCCAGCTCGTCCAGCCAGTCGTCGAGATCCTTTGCGTTCACGGGCCGGAAAGGTAGCACAAGCATCCGTTTGACAGCGCTTTCTGGCGCGCCCGATAATCCAACCCGATTCGGAGAGGATCGTTACCTGAATGGACGAGCGACGCCGCACCTTCATGCGCGAACTGGAGCGCGCGCTTCTCGAGGCGATCTCGGAATCGGCCGAGGTCCATCGCACGCTGCATCGGATGCACAGCGAAGGTTATACGCTGCAGCTGTTTCTCGACTGTCAGCCGGCCGGCGCCCCCGAATCCACGACTGCCGATCCTGCCGCCGACCGCGACCCCTGCAATACCCTCGTGCCGGCAAGGACCGGGAACCGTGCCGAGACCGGCGTGAAGGAGCCAGCATTCCGCATCAACAGCGAAGACCTCACCCTCCTGCGGGCACTCGGGATCGATCCGACGCGCAAGAGCCGCGCACGCAAGTAGAGTCCAGAGCGTGACCGTGGACGACTCCACCCCCGAGCCGCTCGTCGGACTCGATCGTCCGGGACTCGGCGAGCGTCTGGGCGCGCTCGTCACGCGTTCCTTTCAGATCGACCAGATCTACGACGCGCTCTACCTGCGCGGCGTCACCGACTTCTCCGAGATGACCAACCTCTCGCTCGCGCTGCGCCGCGAGCTCTGCTCAAAGTTCTCGCTCGGGCTCCCCGAGGTCGCCTCGCGGCAGGCCGGGGCCGACGGCACGACGAAGTTTCTCCTCCGCCTGCGCGACGGCGCTTCGATCGAGACCGTCGACATTCCGGACACCAAGCGGCGAACGCTCTGCATTTCGAGTCAGGCCGGGTGCGGACTCGCCTGCGCCTTCTGCGTGACGGGATACTGGGGAGCGGGAAGGAATCTCTCGGCGGGCGAGATCGTCGGCCAGGTCCAGCTCGTGCGCAGGCTCCAGGAACTTCCCGACACCCTGAATCTCGTCTTCATGGGCATGGGCGAGCCGCTGCTGAATCTTCCGGCAGTGCACACCGCGCTGCGACTGCTCTCCGAGCGTATCTCCTGGCGACGGATGACCGTCTCGACCGCCGGGGTGATACCGGGTATCGACGCAATCGGAACCTGGGAGCGCCGCCCCAACCTCGCCATCTCTCTGCATGCGCCCGACGACGCGCGGCGCAGCGAGATCATGCCGATCAACCGCAGCTATCCGTTGGCGGACCTGCTCGACGCGCTGCGCCGGTTTCCGCTCGAACCGCGGCGCCGGATCACCGTCGAGTACATCCTGCTCGCCGGCTTCAACGATCGTTCCGCCGACGCCGTCGCGCTCGCCCAGCTGCTGCGCAAGATACCGGTCAAGGTCAACCTCATCCCGTTCAACGCCGATCCGGTGCTCGGCGACCGATTCGAGCGCCCGGACGACACGGTCGTGACCCGCTTCCAGGAGACACTCATGGCGCGCAACCTGACGGCGACGGTTCGCCGCACCCGGGGGGAAGATGTCGGTGCCGCCTGCGGCCAGCTCCGCGCCTTCGCCCGGCCGCCCCGCGCCCAGACGGTGCGTCCCGGCGGCGGCAGTCGTCAGACCTCCTGATCCGACTCGCCGTCCCTCCGCCAGATCAGGCTCAGATTGCGGCCCGCGGCTTTGCCCTCGCGGCGATAGCTCTCGAGTGTCCCAGGGTGGCACGCGGTGCAGGCGGCGAGCGTTCGCACTTGTGCGACGCCGCCGCGGGCGAGCTCCGCCGCGGCCGCGAGCTGCAGGTCGAGGTGCGGCCGGCCGCGCGGTCCGGGGGAACGCACGGCCTCCGAGCTTCGGGCGACGACCGCATCCGCCACCTCGTCTCCTACCTCGTAGCAGCAGGGGCCGATCGCCGGACCGATCCAGGCGACGACCCGGCCGGGGTCGTCGAACCCCGCCAACGCCGCCGAGATGATGCCGCCCACGAAGCCCCGCCAGCCGGCGTGAACGGCGGCGACGCGACCGCTCCCGGCGAGCAGGATCGGCACGCAGTCGGCGGTGACGACGACCAGCACGAGGCCGGCCTCGGTGGTCTCCAGAGCGTCCCCCTCGCCGCAGGAACCGGCGTGCGCGGCGAGAACGGTCGCGCCGTGAACCTGGCGCATTCGGGCCGCGCGACGGTTTGCTCCGACCCAGGCCGCGGGGAGTGTCGCTCCGCGCCCGCGGTCGGCGCTGCGCCCGACGAACCGAACCTCCGCCGAAGGTGAGCTGTCGCGCCAGCCGGGGATTCCAGCGACGCATTCCGGCTCGACCGCGAAGCGGCGCCCACCGTTGCGATCGGCCTCTCCCATCGCGCGATTCTAGCCACTTCGAACGCTGCGATACACTCGCGCCATGCTTGCTTGGGAGCCGGTCATCGGGCTGGAGGTGCACGTCCACCTCTCGACCCGAAGCAAGATCTTCTGTCGTTGCGAGAACCGTTTCGGCGCCGATCCCAACACCCTGGTCTGCCCGGTCTGTCTCGGCTATCCCGGCACTCTGCCGGTCGTCAATAGCCACGCGATCGAGCTCGCGGCGACGTTGGCGCTCGCCCTCGACTGCGAGGTCCACGGAGCTTCGGTTTTCGCGCGCAAGAACTACTTCTACGCCGATCTGCCCAAGGGCTACCAGATCAGCCAGTTCGACCGGCCGCTCGCCGAGCGCGGCACGCTTCCGCTCACCGATCACCCGCGCTCCATTCGAGTCCATCGCCTGCATCTCGAGGAGGACGCCGGCAAGCTCCTGCACGAATGGCCCGGCGGCGGCCGCCTCGAGGACGCGAGCCTCGTGGATTTCAATCGCTGCGGCGTGCCGCTCGTCGAGATCGTCTCCGAGCCCGAGATCGCGAGCTCTGCGGAGGCCGAGGACTACCTGCGCAGCCTCCATCAGCTCCTGATGTTCACCGGCGCGAGCGACGGCAACATGGAGGAGGGCTCGCTGCGCTGCGACGCCAACGTTTCGCTCCGGCGCCCCGGGGACGACCGTCTCGGAACCAAAGTCGAGATCAAGAACCTGAACTCCTTCAAGAATGTCGCGCGCGCCATCGAGTACGAGATCGGACGGCAGGCCGCTCGCCTCGACGAAGGCCTGGATGTGGCCCAGGAGACGCGCGGATTCGACGCCGACGCCGGCCGGTCGCGCTCGCTGCGCGGCAAGGAGGCCGCCCACGACTATCGCTATTTCCCCGAGCCCGACCTGCCCGCGCTGCACCTCTCGGCCGAGCGTCTCGCTCGGCTGCGCGCGGCGCTTCCCGAGATGCCGTGGAAGCGCCGCGAGCGGTTCGTGCGGGAGCTCGGTCTCTCTCCGGCGGAGGCCCGCGACCTGATCGCGGCCCGCGAGCTCGCCGACTACTTCGAAGCCGTGGTCGCGGGCTGCCCGGGTTCGGCGCGCGCCGCCGCCAACTGGGTTCGCAACGACCTCGCGCGCGAGCTCAACGAGCGCCGCGCGGGACTCGAGTTGGCGATCGAGCCGGCGCGACTCGCGGAGATCGTGCGGTTGGTCGAGAATGGCGAGCTCTCCTCGAGCGGCGCGCGCGACCTGCTGGGCGTGATCTGGACGACGGGCGAGGGGGCCCGCGAAGCGATGGACCGGCTCGGCCTCGCCCAGGTACGCGACGAATCGCAGCTCGCCGCGTGGGTGAACGCAGTCGTGCGCGAGAGCCCCCAGCAGGCTGCCCAGTTCCGCGCCGGCAGGACACAGGTGCTCGGATTCCTCGTCGGCCAGGTGATGAAGCGCTCGGCAGGCAGGGCGGAGCCCCGGCGGGTCCAGGAGCTCCTCACCGCGGCGCTCCTCGAGGAGACGACCCCTGGGACCTGACTGTCAGCGCGCACCCGGCGGCCTGGCCTTCCCCGCCGCCGGAGGACTCCGGGCGTGATCCAGTTCTTCGGCGTCTCGAAGCGATTTCCGACCGGACAATCGGCGCTCGATGGCATCAATCTCGAGATCGCCCGCGGCGAGTTCTGTTTCATCACCGGCGCGAGCGGGGCCGGCAAGACGACCCTGCTCAAGCTGATCTTCCGCGAGGACGTGCCGAGCTCCGGCCAGATCCTGGTCAACGGGCGCAACGTCTCCCTGATCCCGCGCGGCAAGATCCCGTTTCTCCGCCGGACGATCGGCGTGGTCTTCCAGGACTTCCGCCTCATCGAGAGGAAGACGATCTTCGAGAACGTCGCCTTTCTGCCCCGTATCCTGGGACTCGATCACGGCCGGCAGAAACGCGTCGCGTTCGAGGCGCTGCGCCGCGTCGGACTCTCGCACCGCATGGCGAGCTTCCCCAGCCAGCTTTCGGGAGGAGAGAAGCAGCGGGTCGCCATCGCGCGCGCGCTGATCAACGAGCCCGAGATCCTGATCGCCGACGAGCCGACCGGCAATCTCGACAACGATCTCTCGCAGGAGATCGTCCGTCTCTTTCTCGACATCCACCTGCGCGGCACCACCGTCCTGTTCGCCACCCACGACCGGGCACTCATCGAGAGCGTCGGGCACCGTGTGTTGACACTCGCGCAAGGCAAGGTCGTCGACGATCGGCCCTCGCGTCGCAGCAGCGCGCCGCGCGCAGAGGAGCCCCCCGGAGCGACGGCGGAAGTCACTGGCGAGGGAGCGGCGTCCGGGGACGGCAGTTGAGTTTTCTGCAGGCGCTCGGATACTTCCTGCGCGAGGCCGCCATCGGGCTCGTGCGCAGCCTGCGCGTGAGCCTGCTGGCGATCCTCACCATCGCGGTGAGCCTCTTCCTGTCCGGAATGGTCCTCCTGGTGAGCAAGAACCTCGCGCGCACCGTGCACGAGTGGCGCGCCGAGGCACGCTTCGTCGTCTACCTCGCGCCCGAGGTCGACGCCTCCTCGAGGGCCGGCCTGCGCGCGCTGATCGAACAGGCGCCGTGGACCCGCAGCCTCGAGGAGATCACTCCAGAAGCGGCTCGGACACGCTTCGAGCGCTCCTTCCCGAGCCTCGCGGAGCTCGTCACCGAGCGCGGCGAAGGGGCGCTGCCGTACTCGTTCGAGGCGGTGCTCGAAGCCGTTCCTTCGGGCGAGAGCGCGCGCTTCTCTGCCTGGGTCGAGGAGCTTCGGGCGCGACCGGAGGTCGCCCTGGTCGACGCCGATCAGGACTGGATCAGCCAGATCGAGACCCTGCTCGCCCTGATTCGCGGCCTGGGGATCACCCTGGCGGCGATCCTGCTCGGCGCCTCGGTATTCACGATCGCGAGCGTCGTCCGGCTGACCTCCTTCCTTTATCGCGAGGAGATCGCAGTGATGCGCCTCGTCGGCGCCACCGAGTTCTACATCCGCGGCCCGTTCTACTTCGAGGGTATCCTGCAGGGCCTGCTCGGCGGACTGATGGCGGCGGGCGCGCTCGGCGCGGTTCATCTGATGATCGAACCCAGGGTCGCGAGCTCGATGGTCGCCGGCGCCCTCGGCGCCAACTTCCTCAGCCCGGGCGAGCTCGTCGCACTGGTCGCCTTCGGAGCGCTCGCCGGATGGGCCGGCGCCGTCGTCTCTCTCTCCCGCGAAAGCCTCGAAGCCCCCGGCAGCTGAATCCGGGCGAGGCATGCCTCGCCCATGGAATCACGAGGACAAAGAAAAACCCCGCGGCACAGTGGCTCCGCGGGGTTTCCCTCCACATCTGACGGGCGAGGCGCGCCTCGCCCGTCGGCGATTCGACTTACGGCAGGGTGACCACGATCACGACGCGCCGGTTCTGCTCCCGTCCGGCCTCGGTGTCGTTCGCGGCGATCGGTTCGGCGCTGCCCCGACTCTCGACCGCGATGCGACTGCCGTCGATCTGGTGGCGGGTCACCAGGAACGCCTTCGCTGCTTCGGCGCGGCGCAGGCCGAGAGCCTGATTGACCGCGTCGCTGCCCTGGTTGTCCGCGTGACCGATGATGAGCGCGGTGGCTGCGGGGCTCTGCTTGAGGCGCAGCGCGACCTCGTCCAGCTTGGCCTTGGCGATGTTCGACAGGCGCTCACTCGAGCTCGGGAAGGCGATCTCTTCACGAACCTCGGTCGGAGCCGGCGGCGGCGGCGGAGCCGGTGCGGGCGCGGGCGCCGGTGCGGGCGCGGGCGCCGGTGCGGGCGGCGGCGGCGGCGGCGCCGGAGCCGGTGGCGGCTCGACGACCGGGACGAACCGGGCCGGCATCAGCGTGAGGCCGACGAGGCCGCCGACCGGGCAGTGCTCGTCCGTGTCGGAGAGCTGGTTCAGCTCGAGGCGGAGTCCGAAGTTGACCGCCCAGGTGTGGTTCTCGCCGAACCAGTAGCGTCCGCCGGTGGTGAGGTCGAAGGCGTCGTCCGCATTCGAGTCGCCACCCTGATAGAAGGTCGCGGCGAGCTCGGTGATCCAGTCGAAGCGATCGTTGATCGCGGCCGCGTAGCCGACGCCGGCCAGAAGCTCTTCGGAGACGTCGAAGTTGTTGGCGTCACCGGCATCGCGATAGCCGACGTTCGCCAGCCAGTTGTGAGCGAAGTTCCAGTTGAAACCGACGCCGT
Source organism: Thermoanaerobaculia bacterium (assembly GCA_018057705.1). Taxonomy (NCBI): domain Bacteria; kingdom Pseudomonadati; phylum Acidobacteriota; class Thermoanaerobaculia; species Thermoanaerobaculia bacterium. The sequence goes on from JAGPDF010000012.1 coordinate 54,530, forward strand.
AACCGGTGTCGCCGGTGACGATGCCTTCATCCTCGTCGCCCGTCGGCAGCTCGACGAACGCGTTCATGGAGAACGCCTTGCCTGCATCCGCGTCGCCGAAGAACTGGTACTTGGCGCCGACCCGGACATTGCCGATGCCGCTGCCCTCGATGTCATCGGCGAAGGCGCGGCCGTTGACGAAGCCACGGTGACGGTTGTCGGAGGCCGAGTAATCTTCGTACGGCACCATCAGCGAGAGCTCGAACCGGTCGGAGAGACCGTAGCCGACGCTGGCACCCAGCCGGTTCCAGTCGTAGTCCCAGTCGTCGGTGAGCGGCGCGGCGACGCCGCCCGGCACCGGCGCCACGAGACGATCCCAATTGTTGTACTGGAAGCCGAGCGACCATTCGCCGCGCGGCAGGGTCCAGCCGTCGATCAGGGTGAACAGTCCCGTCTCACCGGTCGCGGTGGGGGCCGACGACACCTGTGCGAGGGCCGGAAGGCCAGCCACGCAAGAGCCGACCAGGAGCAGAATCATGGGTAATTTCTTCATTCGTCCTCCAGAAAACAGCGGGAAAGTGCATCGTTCGAGAGACTGCCAAGGCGAATTGAGCCCCTGGGATCTGCCGACGTCGAATTATTGTAACTCCAACTGATCCTCAAAGAGCTGCCTCTTCGGGCCATTCCGCACGAATCGTGCCCGGTGCCGGGCAACCTGGAAGGGACGGGGAAAGCAGAGGTTCCGGGGAATTCCGAGACCCCGGGGGGAAGGGAGTCAAGCGGGCTGCAGGAGCTGTCCGACCCGATCGAGGAAGGTCTTGGCCTGGTTCGGGCCGAGCTGCGCCGAAACCACCTTCTCGCAAGCGCGAACCAGGTCCAGCACGGCGTCGGCGCCGCGCCCGGACTCCATCTCGGCCCGGAACAACCGAAGCGCGCCATCGAGCTGGCCGCCGCGCTCCTGGCCGGTCATCAACTGCTGCCCGAAACGGTAGATCTGTTCCGCTACCCGCACCTGCTCGTCGGGTGACATCCGCTGCAGGCGATCGAGCGGCAGGCGCCGGAGATCCTCGCGCAGCGCCAGCACTCCGGCGGTGAGCATGCCGTAGATGACCTTGCAGACTTCGAAGGCGCCGTGCCCCAGGCCGGCTGCGATCTCGTCGATGTTGCGGCGCTCGTCCACCTTGGAGACCACCGCCCACTCCGAGGGCGAGAAGGAAACCGAGCTCAGCCCCTCCTGCGGAGCGAACACCGGGACCATGCGGGTCGAGCCGATCTTCTTGGAGAGAATCTTCCATTCGTCGATCTGCCGCGCTGCCTCCATGAGGAGGTTGGTGTTCGACTTGTCGATCGACTCGACTTCCGATTCGGTTCCGGGGGTGAAGAGGAACTCGCCCTGCTGCCAGCGCGCCAGCTCGTAGACCGCATGCTCCCCGACGAGCGTGCTCACGACGGCATGCACGATCTGGCCCTTGCGAAGAAAGATCTTTCCGGCCTCCGCGCCGTTCTTCAGCGTGAAGACCCCGGTCTTCCCCGATACCGCCACCAACTGAATGATGTCGGGCAGCGGCAACTCACGAAGCGAACCTTGAAAGGCCACGATCCCCCGTCACTACGTCGGCTGCACTTGCGCCTGATCGTCGAGAGTCGAAGCGTAGCACAGCGAAAAAAAACCGGTCAAGCGCGGCGAGCGCCTAAGCACCTGAACAGGCACTACTTAGGGACACCTTCAGGCTCCGTCAGGCGACGCAGACTCTGCCGTTGTGAAGAGCACAACGCCACGGCGAGGGCGTCGGTCGCATCGGCAGGAAAGGCGCCCGTCGCGACTCCGAGGAGGAGCCCGACCATTCGCGCGACCTGGCCCTTCTCGGCCCGCCCGCTGCCGGTGACCGCGCTCTTGACCTCCGCGGGGGAGTACTCCTCGACCCGCAGGCCGCCGCGCGCGAGGGTGACGAGCAGCGCGCCCCGCGCTTCGGCGAGGACGATCACCGAGCGCGAGTTGACGCCGTGGAAAGGCCGCTCCAGGGCGGCAAAGTCGGGCCGGAAACGCTGCAGCAGCTCGTCGAGACCGTCGGCGAGGATCTTCAGCCGATCGGCGACAGCGAGCTTCGGCGGCGCCGACCATCGACCCGCGGCGACCGCCCGCGCCGTGCCGGCGCGGCAATCGATGAGTCCATAGCCTGTGTGCAGGCTGCCAGGGTCGAGTCCGAGGATGAGCATGAGATCGCGTTCGCCGGGGATCCGCCTGAGCGCCGGCAGAGGCCCTCCGCACGGAGCGATCATCCTACGCTAAACCCCTCAGGAATCAGCGGATCGCAGCGACGCGCTGATTGACTCGCTGGAGTCAGAGTGTTAGAACTGCCGCAACGTCTCTTGAGGGAGTTCCGATGTCGTTGATCCTCGTCGTTGAATCGGAAGGCCGCCACGCTGAGCGCGTGCGCGACGGCCTCGGCTCGGACGGCTGGCAGGTGGAAGTCGTCTCGAGCTGTGAAGCCGCGGTGGCCGCAGTGGCGGATCGCGCCCCGCAGCTCGTCATCGTCAACGCCGAGTTGCCGGGTGCTCCAGAGATGCTGCGCAGCTTTTCGCGGGCCCAGGGCGGACCGGGATCGATCGCGCTCCTGCCAGAGATCGTGGGCAAAGACCTGGGGCATCTCGAAGCCGACGAGTCGCTGATCAAGCCGTTCACCGAGAAGGACCTTCGGCAGCTCGCGCGCCGTGTCGCGAGCAGCGCGCGCACGCCGCGCAAGAGCGAGACCGAGGTCGATGCCGACCCGAAGAGGCTGACCTCGCACGAGCTGTTCGGCGACCTGCTCGCCGAAGTCGAAAACGAGGTCGAGGGCGTGCTGCCGGCGAAGAGCCCCGAGGCCGCCCCCCGACCGGCGCCGGCGCCGGTCGCTCCGGTTGCCGGCGCGCGATCGCTGGAGATGGAGCAGCGCCTCGAGCGCACCCTCTCCGGTTTGACGAAGGACGACCGGCCGGTCGCCGCGCCGCCCAAGAAGGCTTCGACGCAGATCGACGACATGCTGACGCGGACGCTCTCCGGTCTCGACATGCCGAAGAAGTCGATCAAGGCGGCGACCCCGGCCGCGCCGGCGAGCCCCGCGCCGGCGCCACGGCCCACGCCCGCCCCTGCGCCCCCCCCCGCAGTCACCGCGAAGCCAGAGCCGGCGCCACCCGCGCCGTCCACACCACCCGCTGCGCCGCCCGCGGCAGCCACGGCGGCGATCCCGCTCGTCCCTCCGCCGGCTGTGGTGCCCCCCCCGGCCGCCAAGCCCCCCGCTCCCACGCCGCCCGCGGCGCCCAAACCGCCGGCCACTCCGGCGACGCCCGCCATGGCCGCGCCCGCGGCGCGCAAGCAGAGCCGGGAGATCGACCTGGCCCAGCTCGATGAGCTTGCCAAGCCGCGCGCCAGGGAGAGCACGCCTTCGGCACGGCCCGCCGCCAAGGAGGGTTTCGCCACCCAGAAGATCTCCATCCAGCCCTCCTTCCTGCAGCCGCCGTCGAGTGAGTTCGGGCAGTACACGCTGCTCGAGCGGATCGCCGTCGGCGGCATGGCGGAGGTCTGGAAGGCGCGGATGAAAGGCGTCGAGGGTTTCCAGAAGACGGTCGCGATCAAGAAGATCCTGCCCCACCTCACCGACAGCTCCGACTTCGTCACGATGTTCATCGACGAGGCGAAGCTCGCCGCCCAGCTCAATCACAACAACATCATCCACATCTACGACCTCGGCAAGATCGGCGACGACTATTTCATCGCAATGGAGTTCGTGGACGGCAAGGACCTGCGCTCGATCCTGAACAGCGCGCGCGCCGAAAGCCGCCCGCTGCCGCTCGGCCTGGCTCTGCTGGTCGGTTCGCGGCTCGCCTCGGCGCTCGATCATGCGCACCGGCAGAAGGACTTCGAAGGCCGGGCCCTGGGCCTCGTGCATCGCGACGTCTCGCCCCAGAATGTCCTGATCAGTTACGAAGGCGACATCAAGCTCTGCGACTTCGGGATCGTCAAGGCGGTCACCAAAGCGTCGAAGACCCAGATGGGCGCTCTCAAAGGCAAGCTCCAGTACATGTCCCCCGAGCAGGCCTGGGGACGCCCCGTCGATGCGCGTTCCGACATCTTCTCGCTCGGCTCGCTGCTGTTCGAGATGCTGACCGGCAGGAGGCTCTTCTCCGGCGAAAGCGAGATGTCGGTCCTCGACGCCGTGCGCGAGGGCCGGATCCAGGCGCCGCGGGATCTCGACCCGAGGCTGCCGCTGGAGGTGAACGCGCTGGTTCTCAAGGCACTGGCGCGCGATCCCGACGACCGCTTCTCCTCGGCCGGCGAGATGCAACGCGAAATCGACGGCATTCTCGCCTCGCTCAAGCCGGCGCCTTCGCAGGCGGACCTCGGCGTTTACCTGCACCAGCTCTTCGCCGCCGAAGCCGCGGCAGGTGCGGCTCCGGCCTTCTCGGGGGCACTGCCGTCGATCGCGCCAGCTCCCGCCGCGCGCAGCGCCGCCGCCCCCCCGTCAGCGGCGGTGCCGGGGCGGCAGCCGGAGGTCGCGGTCGTGGCTCCGACCGGCGTCTCGAAGATCGAAGAGCCCGACGCTGGACGCAGCGGCAAGATGCTCTGGATCGCCATCGGAGGCGTCGCGGCCGCCGGCCTCATCGCCTACTTCGCGCTCGGCCGCGGTAAGGCGTCCGCACCCTCGACCCCGCCCGCGGCGACCGAGATCGCGGCGCCGACGCAGGACGTCGCGAATGCCACAGGCACTGCGGGAACCAGCGAGGCCGGCACTCCCGCGGCGCCCGCGACCACGGTGTCCGAGGTGCCGGCCGCGCCGCCGGCAGCGGCACCCGCCGCAGGACAGAACGTCGACCAGTTGGTGAGCGACGAGGTCAAGCGGCGCGAGGAAGAGCTCAAGCGGAAATACGAAGAGGAGCTCGCGCGCCGCAAGGCCGAGCTCGACAAGCTGAACACCAAGCCGCCGGCGGCCGCGCAAGCGCCGGCGACCGTCGCGGCCGCACCGCCGGTCGCGCAGGAAGTCCCGGTCGAGACGGCACCGGCACCCGCCCCGGCCGAGCCCGAGGTGGTCGCGCCGCCCGCCGCCGAGCCGGTCGTCGAAGCGCCGCCAGCGGCGCCGGCGGCGCCGCTGGTCAAGGAAGGCGATCTCGTCCGGCCGGGCGCCGGAGTGAAGCCGCCAGTTCTTGTCAGCCTCACGAAACCAGAGTATCCTGCGATGGCTCGACGCATGAAAGTGGAGGGGACAGTCATCGTGTCCCTGCTGGTCGACGAGACCGGCCGAGTCGCGGAAACGCGCCTCGAAAGCGGAGTGTCGCAGAAGGTCGGCATCAACGAAGCGGCGGTCGCGGCAGCAAAGTCTGCGGTGTTCAGTCCCGCCACCAAGTCTGGCGTGCGGGTGAAGATGTGGTACCAACTCAAGATTCCGTTCAAGCTGTAAGGAGAACGCATGAGCCTGAACGACCAACAGCGGAAGTTCTACGAGAACACCCTCTCCGTCACCAAGCAGGAGATTTCGGATCTCGATCGTCAGATCGAGGACGAGCTCGCCAAGGTGAAGGAGAAGCTCGCCCAGCTGCAGAACGCGAAGAAGGCCGCGCGCCAGATGTACGACGCCGCCTGCCTTCGTCTCGGAATTCCGAACGACCTCGAGGCGGAGGAAGAGGGCGCAGCCGAAATCTGAGCCCGTTCGTCTGCTAACGGGTCCGCGCATTCCGGATCCGCCAGGGGCGCCGATCGAATCGTCGACCGGCGCCTCTGTCGTTTCCTCCGTCAGCATTCTTGCGGCGGGTGGCCCGATCTAGCGGACCCGATCCCCGATCCCCGAACCCGACATGGCCTGGTTCAAGAAAGACAAGAAGCCGAAAGCCGTCCGTGAATCGCGCGAGCGCAGCACGGTGCCGGAGGGTCTCTGGCTGCGCTGCGACGGTTGCCGGGAGATCGTCTACTCGAAAGAGCTCGAGCGCAATCTCCGCATCTGCCCGAAGTGCGGCTACCACTTCCGCATCGACGCGCCGGCGCGCATCGCCCTGCTGCTCGACGATCCGGGTGCGAAGACCCTCTTCGACGAGGTCGTACCCGCCGATCCGCTCGGATTCACCGACACGAAGCGCTACGCCGACCGCCTGAAGGCCTACCAGAAGGCCCTCGGCGTCGCCGATGCCGCGATCGTCGTCGCCGGAGCCATCGAAGAGATGCCCGTGGTGCTCGCGGTCATGGACTACCGGTTCATGGGCGGCTCGATGGGCTCCGTCGTCGGCGAGAAGCTCACCCGCGCCGCCGAGGCCGCTCGTGATCGAAAGCTCCCGCTGATCATCGTCTCGGCCTCGGGGGGGGCGCGCATGCAGGAGGGCATCCTCTCGCTCATGCAGATGGCGAAGATCTCGGCCGCCCTGATGCGCCTGCGCGAGGCCGGGGTGCCCTACATCTCGGTGCTCACCGACCCGACGACCGGCGGCGTCACGGCATCGTTCGCGATGCTGGGCGACCTGAACATCGCCGAGCCCGGCGCCCTCATCGGCTTCGCCGGACCGCGCGTCATCGAGCAGACGATCCGACAGAGCCTCCCCGAGGGGTTCCAGCGCAGCGAGTTCCTGCTCGAGCACGGCTTCCTCGACCTCGTCGTGCCGCGGCCCGAGCTCAAGGCGACGCTCGCGCGCTGCCTGCGGCACCTCGCCTGACGGACTTTCGCGGAGGCGAACGAGCGCCCATGGCCTCGGCCCGCGAGATCCTCCTCGGACTCGAGCAGTGGGGCATCCGGCTCGGCCTCGAACACCTGCGCGAGCTCGCCGCCGCCCTCGGCCATCCCGAACGCGCGACGCCGGCGGTCATCGTCGCCGGCACCAACGGCAAGGGTTCGGTTTCCGCCCTGCTCGCCTCGATCGCCGAGGCCGCGGGCCTCCGGACCGGGCTCTACACCTCGCCCCATCTCGAGCGGGTCGAAGAACGGATCCGGGTCGGCGGGCGAGAGATCGACGCCGCCGCGCTGGGCGATCTGCTGCAGGAGGTCCTCGCCGCCGCCGCCCGGCTCGGCCACGCGAGTCCGACCTACTTCGAGGCGATGACGCTCGGCGCCCTCCTCCAGTTCGCGCGCCAGAAGGTCGACCTCTCCGTCCTCGAGGTCGGTATGGGGGGGCGCCTCGACGCCACCAACCTCGCCGATGGGCGTCTCGCCGTCGTTACCGCCATCGCACTCGACCATCAGGAGTTCCTGGGCTCGACTCTCGACGCCATCGCGCGGGAGAAGGCCGGGGTTCTGCGCACCGGACAGCCGGCGGTCTTCTCTCCCCAGCTCCCCGACGCCGCGCGGGCGCTCGCCGACGAAGCCGGGAAGCGCGGCGCGCGGGCGCTCGACGTCGGCGACGAGGTCGTCGCGATGGCTGTGCGCTTTCGCGGCCTTGCCGGCCTGGGGATCCGCCTCACGACCCGGCAGCGCAGCTACGAGCTCGAGAGCGCACTCTCCGGACGCCATCAGGCCTGGAACGTCGCGACCGCGGTCGTCGCCGCCGAGCAGTTCGCGGCGGCCGGTCTGCCCACGCTTCCGCCCGGCGCGATCGTCGCCGGCGTCGCGGCGTGCCGGTGGCCCGGCCGGCTCGAAGCGCTGCCCGTGCCCGGCGCGGGCACGACCGTGCTGCTCGACGCCGCGCACAATCCCGCCGGTTGCAAGGCCCTGGTCGAATTCCTCGACGAGCTCGACCGCCCCTTCACCCTGCTCTTCGGCGCCCTGGCGGACAAGGACCTCGGGCAGATGCTGCCGGATCTCGCGGCGCGCGCCAGTCGCGTGGTGCTGACCCGTCCGGCCTCGCCGCGCGCCGCCGACCCGGCGACACTCGCCGCCCTCGTGCCGGCAGCGAAGAGCGTTCGCGTCGAAGCGCGTATCGAAGCGGCCCTCGAGCTCGCCCTCGCGGACGAGCCCGCACGGCCCGCGCCGCCCCACTTGGCCCATCTGCCCCACCTGGTCGTGGCGTGCGGCTCGATCTTCCTGATCGGCGAGCTGCGTACGATCCTCCTGCGATCGCGCCCCGAACCCTCGGGCTGACCGACGGCGCGACGGCGAAGCCGCGATTCTGCGAGGATGGGGTCCGGAGAGCGCCTTGACAGCCCGTCCCCAGGACGCCCCGTCCGACGCCAGGTCCGTGCGGGCGATCCTCCGCCCACGCGCTCGCGATCCCATCCTGGTTTGTGGACTTGCCTTCCTGCTCGCGCTGGTCTCCCTCTACATCTTTCCGATCGTCTCTCCTGCGCGGCTCTCGGCCTGGAGCGAGGGCCCGATCTTCGTGCCGCTGCTCTTCTGGGTCGTGGCGGCCACCTTCGCCCGTTCACGGCATGCGCCCGAGCTCCAGGAACAGCGATTCTGGCGTTGGATCGCCTGCGGCTTCGCCTGTTGGCTCGCCGCCCTCCTGCTCTCTCTCACACCGGCCTGGGGGGAGGGCTCCCTGGAGCTGCGCCTGATCTACGACGGGCTCTTCGTGGCCTTCTATCTCCAGCTCTTCCTGGCGACGACCAAGGCGCCGCATGCCCCGAGGGCCGCCGCGCAGCGCGACGCCAGCGCGGGACTCGTCGCGCTCGGCACCGTCATCTTCGGCGTCGGGATGACGGCCTACTTCGACCTCATTCCCTATCTGCTCGACCGCTCCGACTTCGGCAGTCGCGCCCCTGCCTTCTATCTTTTTCTCGCTCTCGACTTCGCCCTCATCGCCCGTGCGGCCACCCAGGTGCGGGCGACGAAGGACCGCAGCTGGCGTTGGCCCTACGCGCTCGTGCTGCTCGCCACGGCCCTGCTCGGACTGGGCGACCTGCTCGATCTGCTCGACCGGCTCAGGCTCCACACCTACGCCTCGGGCACGGCGACCGATTTTCTCTGGTACGGAGTGCTGATCGCGGTCGCCGTCGCGGCGAGCCTGCGCGAGTCCGCCGCGCCGCCATTGCCGGCCTCCGGACCGCCCGGCGTCCTGTTCAGCAGTCCACTGCTGACTTTCGCGTTCATCGTGCCGCTGGTGCATTTTATGTACTCGGGCGCGGGCCTTCTCGGAGCGCGTTCGCAGCACCCGCGCGAGGCCGTCGCCCTGGCGACGATGGCAGGCGTGTTGCTCGTTGCCTGGTGGCAGCAGTTGCGGCTGGAGCGAAGCCATCTCGCTCTCGAGCGCGAGCTCGATCAGGAGCGTCTTCGCGTGCGCAACGCCGAACGCCTCGAGGCGGTCGCGACGATGGCGGGAGGCGTGGCGCACGACTTCAATAACCAGCTCGCGATCGTTCTGGGGTACGCCGAGCTCCTGGAACGGGAGGCTGCAGTCCGGCCGGAGCTCCTCGAACCGGTGCGGGAGATCAGCGTCGCAGCGAGCCGGGCGGCGAGATTGACGAAAGACCTGCTCGCGGTCGGCGGCAGGCAGGCGTTGGCGAGGCGGCCCATGAATCTGAATGAGGTCGTCGGTGCGCTCGAGAACCAACTGCGTGCGCTCACGGGATCTGCAATTCGCCTGGAGCTCGCGCTCGCCCCGGAGCCTGCCACCGTGATGGCCGATCGCGGAGAGATCGAGCGCGCCATCCTCTCCCTGGCGGCGAACTCGACGGAGGCGATGCCCAACGGCGGCCGGTTGTGCGTCAGCGTGGCCCTTTCGGAGCCTCTCGAGAGCGCCTCGGCCCCCCGACTCGTCACTCTCGAGGTTCTGGACGAAGGCCGGGGAATGCCCGCCGAAGTCCTCGCCCACGCTCTGGAGCCCTTCTTCACCACGAAGCCCTTCGGCCAGAGCGGCGGCCTCGGGCTCGCCGCAGTCCATGGCGCCGTCACGCAGCTCGGTGGAACGCTGACGATCGCGAGCGAACCGGGCAAGGGCACCCGCGTCACCATCCGGCTTCCCTACGCCGGCGAGAGCCGCGCAAACCCTCTCTAGGCCGGTGGGGGGCCGATGCGTCGGGCGATGCGCATGACCATCTCGAGGGCCTGCTCGCAGTTGAGGCGCGGGTCGACCTGGGTGCGGTAGGCGAGCTCGAGGCCCGCCGCCTCGAGTCCGCGCGCGCCACCGATGCATTCGGTGACGTTCTCTCCGGTGAGCTCGAGGTGAACGCCGCCCAGCACCGAGCCGATCGTCTGGTGAATCGCGAACGCCTGCTCGAGCTCCTCGAGGATGTGCTCGAAGCGCCGGGTCTTCCTGCCCAGCTGCGTCGACTCGGTGTTGCCGTGCATCGGATCGCAGGACCAGACGACGCGGCGGCCGGCGCGCTCGACCGCCTCGACGAGCGGCGGCAGTCCGGCGGCGATCGCCCGCGCGCCGAACCGGTGAATGAGCGTCAGCCGGCCAGGCTCGTTGTGCGGAGAGAGCACATCGATGAGCTCGAGCAGCCCCTCCGCCGACGTTGCCGGACCGATCTTGACGGCGACCGGATTGGCGATGCCGCGGAAGTACTCGACATGGGCGCCGCCGAGCTTCGCGGTGCGCATGCCGATCCAGGGAAAGTGGGTCGAGAGGTTGTACCAGCCATCGCGATGCGGCACCTTGCGGGTCTGCGCCTGCTCATAGAGCAGATGCAGGCCCTCGTGACTGGTGAAGAAGTCGACCCGGTTCATCTCCCCCACCTGCCGGCCGGCGAGGGTCTCCATGAAGCGCAGCGAGTCGCCGATACCGGCGACGATCCGCCGGTAGTCCTCGGCGAGCGGCGAGTGCTGGACGAAGTCGAGGTCCCAGTACTCGGGATGGTGGAGGTCGGCGAAGCCGCCGTCCACCAGGGCGCGGATGAAGTTGAGCGTCAGCGCGGCGCGCTCGTAGCCGCGCAGGAGGAGTTGCGGATCGCTCGCGCGGTCGGCGGCGGTGAACGGCGTACGGTTGATGAGATCGCCGCGGTAGGCCGGGAGCGCCACACCGGCCTGCTCCTCGAGGTCCGCCGAGCGCGGCTTGGCGTACTGGCCCGCGAAGCGCCCGACGCGAATGACCCGCCGTTGCGAACCGTGCACCAGCACGAGGCTCATCTGCAGCAGGACCTTGAGCTTGTTGGCGATGACCGCGGAGGTGCAGTCGGCGAAGCTCTCGGCGCAGTCTCCCCCCTGCAGCAGAAAGGCCTTTCCGGCGGCGGCGTCGGCGAGCTGGCTCTTGAGCGCTTCGACCTCCCAGGAGGTGACCAGGGGCGGCAGAGACGCCAGCTGGCGATAAACCTCCTCCACAGCTTCCGGATCCGTGTAGACCGGCTGCTGCTCGGCCGGAAGGCGCCGCCAGGAATCGGGGGACCAGCCGGTCACGACGCCCTCCCGCTTTTCAACGAGCGGGGCTGGGGGCGTTGGCGCCAGTGGCGGCAGCGGCATCGGAGGGGGTGGCGGTGTCGGCGGGGGTGTAGAGCGGGAAGCGGGCGCAGAGCCGGCGCACGCGTTCGCGCACCGCGGCCTGCACCCCGGTATCTTCGGGCGCCGCCAGGACCTCGGAGATCAGCCGCGCGATCTCGCCCATCTCCGGGCCCTTCATGCCGCGCGTCGTGACGGCGGCGGTGCCGACCCGGACGCCGGAAGCGACCATCGGGGACTGGGTATCGAAGGGGATCGTGTTCTTGTTCACCGTGATCTGGGCGGCGTCGAGCGCACCCTCCGACGCCTTTCCGGTCAGACCGCGGCTGGCGACATCCATCAGGAAGAGGTGATTGTCGGTGCCGCCCGAGACGATCCGGAAGCCCTCCGCCGCGAGCGCCGCGGCCAGGGTAGCGGTGTTGGCGACGACCTGCGCCTGATAGGCGCGGAAGCCTGCGGAGAGCGCTTCCTCGAACGCCACCGCCTTGGCAGCGATGATGTGCATCAACGGACCGCCCTGAAGGCCGGGAAAGACCGCCCGGTCGATCTCCTTGGCGAACTCCTGCCTGCACAGGATCACTCCGCCGCGCGGTCCGCGCAGCGTCTTGTGGGTCGTCGAGGTGACGAAATGGCAGTGCGGAACCGGCGAGGGGTGGAGCCCGGCGGCCACCAGCCCGGCGATGTGGGCGATGTCCGCCATGAGGAGCGAGCCGGCGCGGTCGGCGATCTCGCGAAAGCGCGCGAAATCGATCGTCCGGCTGTAGGCCGAAGCGCCGCAGACGATGAGCTTCGGCCGGTGCTCGAGCGCCAACCGCTCGACCTCGTCGAAATCGATGCGCTCGGTCGCGCGATCGACGCCGTAGGCGACGACGTTGAAGTCGCGGCCCGAATAGGAGAGGCGATGGCCGTGGGTGAGGTGCCCGCCGCAGGAGAGGTCCATCCCCATCAGGGTGTCGCCCGGGCGCAGCATGGCGAAGTAGACCGCAGTGTTCGCCGAAGTGCCCGAGTGCGGCTGCACGTTGGCGTGCTCGGCGCCGAAGAGCCGCTTCAAGCGGTCGATCGCCAGCGTCTCGACCCGGTCGACCACTTCGCAGCCGCCGTAGTAGCGGCGTCCCGGATACCCCTCGGCATACTTGTTGGTGAGGACGCTGCCGGCGGCCTCCATCACTGCGCGACTGGCGAAGTTCTCCGAAGCGATGAGCTCCAGTCCGGTGTTCTGGCGCTCCTTTTCGGCGGCAATCTCGACGGCGATTTCGGGGTCCACCTCGACCAGCGGGCGAGCGATCATCCAGGGTCTCCGTCCAGCTTGGCGACACGGCGCTGGTGGCGGCCGCCTTCGAATGGGGTGGCGAGAAAGAGGTCGACGATCGCTTCCGCGAGCGGCGGCGCGACGATGCGGCTGCCGAGGGTGAGAACGTTGGCGTCGTTGTGCTGCCGGCAGAGCCGGGCGGAATAGAGATCCACGCAGGCGGCGGCGCGGACGCCACGGTGGCGGTTGGCGGCGATCGCCATGCCGATCCCTGAGCCGCAGACCAGAATGCCGCGCTCGGCGGAGCCGGCGGCGACCGCCCGCGCCACCTCCGCAGCAAAATCCGGATAGTCCACCGAGACTTCGGAGTGGGCGCCGACGTCGTGCAGCTCGTGCCCGGCTTCCGCGAGGCGGGCACGAAGATGGTCTTTCAGGGTGTAGCCGGCGTGATCGGCACCGATCGCGATGCGCATGGTGGTGCCAGGCTCAGCTGCCTTCCGTCTCCGGGATCGTCTCCTGGGTCGACTCTTCGGCCTTCTTGGCGGCAGGCTTCTTGGCCGGCGCCTTGCGGACCTTCTTCTCGGCGGAGTCGGAGGCCGCGGCCCCGGCATCAGCGCCAGCATCCGCGGCGGGCTTCTTGGCTGCCGGCTTCTTCGTCGCCTTCTTGTCGGCTCCGGCGGCGGCGGCGTCGGTCTCCTTCTCGTTCGGCTTCAGGGCCCGCTTCGAGCCCTCCGTCCGCGCCGTCTTGCGCTTGGCGACCTCTTCCTGATTGCGCTGTCTGAGACGCTCGAGGCGGCGTTGACGCCGCCGTCGGAGATCGCGATCTTTTTCACGCATAACGGCTTCTCCTCAACTTCAATTGTTGAATAACAGGCCCCTGCAGCTTGCCGCAGGGTGGCGCAACTGTCAAGCGAACCGGGCTTGCGGGCGCTCCCGGAGCGGCATCAAAGCGGCAGATTGCCATGCTTCTTGGGCGGCAGGGACTGGCGCTTGCTGCGCAGCTGGCGCAGGGCGCGGATGAGCGCCGGCCGGGTCTTGCGCGGTTCGATGACCGCGTCGACGAAGCCCCGCTCGGCGGCGATGTAGGGGTTGGAGAACTTCTCCCGATAGAGGGCCACCTTCTCGGCGCGTGCCTCGGCGGGAGAGTCCGCCTTCTCGAGCTCGCGTTTGAAGAGGACGTTGACCGCGCCCTCGGGACCCATGACCGCGATCTCGGCCGATGGGTAGGCGAGGTTGACGTCCGTCCGGAGGTGCTTCGAGGCCATGACGCAATAGGCGCCGCCGTAGGCCTTGCGTGTGATCACGGTGAGTTTGGGGACGGTCGCCTCGGCGTAGGCATAGAGGAGCTTGGCGCCGTGCTTGATGATCCCGCCATACTCCTGCTGGGTGCCGGGCAGGAACCCGGGGACGTCCTCGAAGGTGATCAGGGGAATGTTGAAGGCGTCGCAAAAGCGCACGAAGCGGGCGCCCTTCAGGGAGGCGTCGATGTCGAGCACCCCGGCGAGGTAGTTCGGCTGGTTGGCGACGATGCCGACGCTCTGGTTGGCGAGTCGCGCGAAACCGACGACCAGGTTGCGCGCGTAGGCGGCGTGCACCTCGAGGAACTTGCCGTCGTCGACCACTTCGCCGATCAGCCGATGCACGTCGTAGGGCTTGTTCGGGTCGTCCGGAATCAGCTTGGCGAGGAGCTCCGATTCGCGGTCCGGGTCGTCGTCGCTCCTGCCGGCCGGAGGGTCGTCGATGTTGTTGGAAGGCAGGAAGGAGAGCAGCTCGCGGATCCCCATGAGGCAGGCGGCGTCGTTGCCGTAGGTGAAATGCGCCACCCCGCTCTTGCCGGCGTGGGTCGCCGCCCCTCCCAGATCCTCTTTCGTCACCTCTTCGTGAGTGACGGTGCGGATCACGTCCGGTCCGGTGACGAACATGTAGCTCGTCCCCTCGACCATCAGGATGAAATCGGTGATCGCCGGCGAGTAGACCGCCCCGCCGGCGCACGGACCCATGATCGCCGAGATCTGGGGCACGACGCCCGAGGCGAGCGTGTTGCGGAGGAAGATGTCGGCGTAGCCGCCGAGGGAGACCACGCCCTCCTGGATCCGCGCGCCGCCCGAATCGTTGAGTCCGATGACCGGCGCGCCGTTTTCGACCGCGAGATCCATCACCTTGCAGATCTTGGCGGCGTTGGTCTCCGACAGCGACCCGCCGAAAACCGTGAAGTCCTGGGCGAAGAGGTAGACCAGGCGGCCGTCGATCGTGCCGTAGCCGCAGACCACCCCGTCGCCGGGGATCTTCTGATCCTCCATGCCGAAGTCGCGGCAGCGGTGCGTGACCAAGGCGTCGATCTCGACGAACGACCCGGCGTCGAGCAGCAGGTCGACCCGTTCGCGGGCGGTGAGCTTGCCGTCCTTGTGCTGGCGGTCCACGCGCTCCGCCCCGCCCCCGGCGGCGGAGGCCGCGAGGCGTCTCTCGAGATCGGTCAACAGTTGCTCGCGCACGAATCGCCCTCAGTCTGCCCACAGGGAGCGTGACGGCCCGGGCGGAGTCTCCGCCCGGCGCCCCCGCCCGGTTTGCGTTCGCTGGCCAGGGGCGTGTGCGGGAAGACTATCGCCAAGCGGCAGCCATGTGCAGCAGAATCCCCCTGCGATGAACCAGGACGAAGAACAGCTCCACCTGCTCTCGGTCTTCCACTACGTCCTCGCCGGCATCTGCTCGCTGGTCTCGCTCCTTCCGCTGATCTACTTCGGGATGGGCCTGGCAATGATCTCCGGCATGGGCGGCGGGCCGTCCGGCGATTTCGGTCCTCGGCTGGCCGGCTGCGTCGTGGCCGGAATGGGCGGGCTCTTCCTCGTCTTCGCGGTCGGCTACGCTCTGGCCCTCTTCCTCGCCGCCCGTTTTCTCGCCCAGCGCCGCCGGCACACCTTCTGCGTCGTCGTGGCGGCGATCTCCTGCACTTTCACGCCGCTGGGGACTGTCCTCGGCGTCTTCACCCTCATCGTGCTCTTCCGCCCCTCCGTCAAGACCCTCTTCGGTCTCGACAGCCCGCCCCCCGCTGCCTGAGGGGCGCGCCCCGCCCGGGCGACCCGGCCCGGGCGCCTTGCCCCGGGCCGTGGCCCTTTGTTAGACTTTGCTGCGTCGCGGCAGATGTGCGCGATCGCAGCTCACCGAGTCGGACCCCAGTAACCAGGCGCTTGCCCTCGGGCTCAATGAATCGGGGCTCATGGTCGAAGAACGCAACGACCCGCGCCGTCTTAAGGATCCCCAGGACCGGCAGCCGTGGATGCGGCTCGCGGGCACCGGGGTCGAGCTCGCCGCAGCCGTGGGCGGGTTCGCGCTCCTGGGTTACTGGATCGATCGGCACTACGATTCGAGTCCCTGGGGCCTGCTGGTCGGGGCGCTCCTCGGCCTCATTGGCGGGTTCTACAACCTGATCAAGGCGTCTCTCTCGGCCTCCCGGGAGGCTCGCGAGCTCGATCAGGAGTCGAAAGAGGAACGCGAGCAGCCGTGAATGGAGCCCGGACGTCGGAGATCTGGCTGGGCTTCGCCGGTGTCGGCGCCGCGGCCACCCTCGCGCTCTGTCTTCTGGGCCAGGTAGTGGCGGCGCAGCTCGGAGTGCCGGAGGCCGGCAGCAGCATCTGGGCAGGATGCCTCGCGAGCTTCGCGGGGAGTCTCGCCGGCGCGCTGCCGCTGGCGCAGGAGATCGCCGGCAAGGCGGGGGACGGAGCCGCGGCAGCTGGCCGTGTCACCGGGTCGCCCATCGCCGCCATCGGCAAGGCGAGCCTCTTCCGGCTGCTGGTCGCCTTGACGGCAGGTTTGGGAGCGGTCCTCGCCGGCCGCTGGGATCGACGGGCACTGCTCTTCACGCTGGCCGCGAGCTACGTCGCGCTGCTCGCGGTGGAAACCTGGTGGCTATTGAGCCGCCTGCGCGCGAAGCGGGCGTAGCTTTCACGAAGGACGATCGGAGACCTGCCGGATGATGGCACCTGAAAATCCCCTCAGCCATGTGATCCAGCACCCTTTGAAGGAGTTTCCCGCCGACCTCGGAATGCTCACTCCCCGGGGCGTGATCACGGTGCTCTCCGATCAGATCGTCATGATGATCGTGGCCGGACTGCTGCTGATGTTCGTGTTTCCCCTCCTGCTGCGCCGACGCGCCGGTGCCGATCCGATCGGCCGCCTGGTGCCCACCGGCTTCGGGAACTTCGTCGAGACGGTCTGCCAGTACCTGCGCAAGGAGATCGCCGAGCCGGTCCTGGGTGTGCATACCGACCGCTTCATCCAGTACGTCTGGAGCGCCTTCTTCTTCGTCCTCACGATCAACCTCCTGGGGTTGCTTCCCCTGCACCCGGTTTCGGCGCTCTTCGGCACCCACATCGGCGGCGCGGCGACCGGCAACATCTGGGTGACGGCGACCCTCGCCATCCTCACCCTCATCCTGATGGTCGTGAACGGCCTGCGCTTCGGCGGCATGGCCTACATCAAGCACTTCTGTCCCGGCCCGCTCTGGCTCGCCCCGCTGCTGATTCCGGTCGAGATCATCGGCCTCGGCGCCAAGACCTTCGCGCTCGCCGTCCGACTCTTCGCCAACATGATCGCCGGCCACATCCTGCTCGGCGTCCTGCTCGGCCTGATCTTCTCGGCTGTCCAGGCGCTCGGCACCGGCGCAGGTCTCGCCGTGACCTCGGTCATCGTCGCCGGCAGCGTGGCCATCACGCTCCTCGAGGTCTTCGTCGCCTTCCTGCAGGCCTTCATCTTCACGTTCTTGACCGCCCTCTTCATCGGCATGTCGGTGAACGTGCATCACGATGAGCACGACGAACACCACGAGCACCACGAAGAAGCAGCCGCCCACTGATTCCACGTCCGCCCGCAACTTTCGACCACCCTCCGACCACGAAAGGAAGCTCAAAATGAACCGCAAGAACTCCGCCCGGCTCGTCCTGATGCTCGTCGCCGTTGGTTTCGTCCTGATGTTCGCCCCCGCCGCGTTCGCCGCCGAGGGAGATGCCGGCGCGGCCGCGGCCTCGTCCTCCGGTCTCGGCAAGATGGGCGGCGCGATCGGCGCCGGCCTCGCCGTGATCGGCTGCGGTCTCGGCATCGGCCGCGTCGGCGGCAGCGCCACCGAAGCGATGGCCCGCCAGCCGGAAGCCGCCGGCCAGATCAACACCGCGATGATCGTCACCGCCGCGATGATCGAAGGCGCGACCCTGTTCGCCGTCGTCGTCGGCCTGCTGGCGGCGCTCTAACGCCCGCTGCCACCGATCGAATGAAGATCGAACGCACGCTTCAGCTGGCTACCACGTTCGCTCTTTCTGCCGCGCCTCTTCTGGCGTCGGAAGAGGGCGGGCAGGGCGGGCCTTTCGAAGGCAACATCGGCAACGCCCTGTGGACGCTGGTCATCTTCGGACTGGTGGTCCTGGTGCTCGGCAAGTTCGCCTGGAAGCCGATTCTCGGCGGACTCCAGCAGCGCGAGGAGTTCATCCGCACCTCGCTCACCCAGGCGAAGGCCGACCGCGAAGCGGCCGAGGCCCGTCTCAAGGAGTACTCCGACAAGCTGGTCTCGGCGCGCGCCGAGGCCACGGCGATCGTCGAAGAGGCTCGCCGGGACTCCGAGGCGCTCAAGCGGCGCTTCCAGGAGGAGACCCAGGTGGAGGCAAACCGAACGATCGAGCGCGCCCGGCGCGAGATCAAGATCGCCCAGGAGACCGCCGTCAAGGAGCTCTACGTGCTCACGGCGCGGCTCACCACCGACGTCGCGGGCAAGATCCTCGAGCGCGAGATCAACCCCGCCGACCACGATCGGCTGATTCGCGACTCGATTCAGGCGCTCGCCGACGGAAAGAGGAACTGAGATGGCAAGCAGCCAGGCCGAGGAACAGTCGCTCGCCCGCGTCTGGAGCGACGCGGTCTTCAGCCTCGCCGCGAGTCGCGGCGTCGAGGACGCCATGCTCGAGGAGTGGCGCGGCCTGGTCGAGCTGCTCGACCGCGACAAGGACTTGAAGGCCGTGATGGCGAGCCCCCTCGTCAAGAACGAGGAGAAGCGCCAGCTGATCGAGAAGAGCTTTCGCGGCAAGGCGAGCGACCTGTTCGTCGATTCGCTCCAGGTGATGCGGAGCAAAGGACGGCTCGGACTGGTGCGCTTCGTCGCGGCCGCTTTTCACGACACCTGGATGACGAGCAAGAACCAGGTCGAAGTGCGGGTCACGAGCGCCGTGCCGCTCTCGCCGGAGCTGCGCCAGAACCTGGTCGCCGCGGCAGGGAAGTTCGCCGGACGCAGTGCCCAGCTCGTCGAGAAGGTCGATCCGGCCCTACTTGGCGGCCTGGTCGTGCGCGTCGGCGACGACAAGTTCGACGACAGCGTCGCCCGGGAGCTCGAGCTGCTTCTCGGCGCCTTTGCGGCCCGCGGTTCGCGCGAGCTGCCCAGGCTTCAGGACTACATACACAACAGCGAAGAGTCTTCGCGAGGAGTTTGAAGGATGCGATTCAGGGTCGACGAGATCTCTTCGGTCATCAGCGAAGAGATTCAGCAGTATCGGCAGAGTGTCGATCTCACCGAGACCGGCAAGGTCCTCGAGGTCGGTGACGGCATCGCCCAGGTCTACGGGCTTTCGAATGCCAAGTCGGGCGAGCTGATCGCCTTCTCGAACGGCTCCATGGGCCAGGTCTTCAACCTCGAAGAGAGCTCGGTCGGCATCGTCATCCTCGGCGAGTACCTCGGGATCAAGGAGGGCGACGAGGTCCGCCGCACCGGCGAGCTCGTCTCCGTGCCCTGCGGCGAGGCCATGATCGGCCGCATCGTCGACCCGCTCGGCCGGCCGCTCGACGGCCTCGGTGTGATCGAAACTCCGCATCGCCGCCCGCTCGAGTTCAAGGCTCCCGGCATCGCCCAGCGCCAGCCGGTCACCGAGCCGCTGCAGACGGGCTTGAAGGCCATCGACTCGATGATTCCGATCGGCCGCGGCCAGCGCGAGCTGATCATCGGCGACCGCAAGACCGGCAAGACCGCGATCGCGATCGACGCCATCCTCAACCAGAAGGGCGCCGGCGTGATCTGCGTCTACGTCGCGGTCGGCCAGAAGGAGTCGACGGTCGTCGGCCTGGTCGAGAAGCTCCGCGAGCACGGCGCCATGGACTACACGATCGTCGTGTCGGCCTCCTCCGCTGATCCTGCGCCGCTGCAGTACATCGCCCCCTACGCCGGCGCAGCGATGGCCGAGTACTTCATGTACCAGCAGGGCAAGGCCACGCTCTGCGTCTACGACGACCTGTCGAAGCAGGCGGCGTCGTACCGGCAGCTGTCGCTCCTGCTGCGGCGTCCGCCCGGCCGCGAGGCCTACCCCGGCGACGTCTTCTATCTCCACTCCCGGTTGCTGGAGCGTTCGGTCAAGCTGCGCGACGAGTACGGCATCGTGCCGAAGGACGCGCCGGCGGATCTCACGGATCGCTCCAAGGTGAAGCGGCACCCGCAGGGGCTCGCCGCTCCGGTCGAGGTGCGGCCCGACGACGAGATCGGCCTCTATCACCGCCCGCACGGCAAGCACACCGCCGAAGCATTCCTCGCGACGCTGCCGGACAAGGACAAGTTCCGGGTGCACCGCTTTCCCGACTCGGGCGGTTCGATGACGGCGCTGCCGATCATCGAGACCCTCGAAGGCGAGGTTTCGGCCTACATTCCGACCAACGTGATCTCGATCACCGACGGCCAGATCTACCTCGAGCCCGATCTCTTCTTCGCCGGCGTCCGGCCGGCGGTGAACGTCGGCATCTCGGTGTCGCGCGTCGGCGGCAACGCCCAGCGCAAGGCGATGAAGAAGTTCGCCGGCTCCCTGCGGCTCGACCTCGCGTCGTTCCGCGCCCTGGAGGCTTTCTCGCAGCTGGGCACCGACCTCGACACCGCGACGCAGAAGCAGCTCGACCGCGGCAAGCGCATGGTCGAGCTCCTGAAGCAGCCGCAGTTCCGCCCGCTGCCGACCTTCGAACAGGTGATCTCGATCTTCGCCGGCACCCAGGGCGTGCTCGACGACATCCCGGTTTCGGGTGTTCTGGCCTTCGAGAGCGCGATGCTCGCGCATGTGCGCCACGAGTTCCCGGAGATCCTCCAGGAGATGGAGAAGACCGGCGACCTGCCGGAGGCGCTCGCCAAGAAGTTGCTCGACGTGCTCCACAACTTCAGGGGCCAGTACGTAGCGACGAACCTGGCGGGCGCCGCCAAGAGGCCGGCCTAGGGTCATGGCGAACCGCCGCGTCCTCGTCAAGCGACGCAAGTCGATCCGCAACATCCGCAAGATCACGCGGACGATGCAGCTGATCGCGACCGCCAGGTTCCAGGCGGCCTTCAACCGCGCCGTGGCCTCTCGGCCCTACACCGAGAAGCTCGCCGAGCTGGTGGCCGATCTGGCACGCGCCGGCGACGGCCTCGACCATCCGCTGCTCAAGACCCGGAACCCGTCCGCTCCGGCGGCAGTGCTCGTGCTGACCTCGAGCCGTGGCCTCTGCGGCGGCTACAACTCGAGCATCCTGCGCACCGCTCTGGGCTTCCTCGAAGAGCGCCGGCTGGGTGCTGCGCCTTCCGAGGTGTCGGTCCACGGCAAGAAGGGCCTGGCCTACTTCAAGTTCATCAAGATGGCCTTCACCCCGCCCGAGGCCGAGATCAGCGACCCGCCGCGTTTCGAGCAGGTCGAGCCGCTGGCCAACACGCTCATCCGGCGCTTCCTGGACGGCGAGATCTCCGCGGTTCACGTGACCTACATGCGCTTCTACTCGGCCAGCAAGCAGCGGCCCGAGACGATCCAGCTCCTCCCTCTGGCCCCGACGGCCCCGCCGGCCGGTTCCGGGGGCGCCAAGGCCAGGGCGGTCGACTACGAGTTCCGTCCGGAGCCCGGAGCGCTGCTCGACGACCTGCTGCCCGCGGTGGCGCGCATCCGGCTCTTCCAGGCCTTTCTCGACGCCGCGGTCTCCGAGCAGATCGCCCGGATGGTCGCGATGAAGGCGGCGACCGAGGCCTCCGAAGAGATGATCAAGACCCTGAGCCGCCAGTACAACCGGGCGCGCCAGACGCAAATCACCATGGAACTGCTCGACATCGTCGGCGGCGCGAACGCGCTCGCCTGACGCTGTCCGGAACGACACTTTAAGAACTCGTAACGATTCGCAGCGAAAGGTTGAACGACATGTCCAGCCCCAACGTCGGACGCATCACCCAGGTCATCGGCTCGACTCTCGACGCGCAGTTCAGCGAAGACAGCATGCCGTCGCTCTACAACGCGCTCTCCGTTCAGGTCGAGCGCACCGTGCTCGGCGAGAAGATGCGGGAGACGCTCTGGTGCGAAGTCGCCCAGCATCTGGGTGGCGGGCAGGTTCGCGCCGTGTCGCTCGGCTCGACCGACGGCCTGCAGCGCGGTCAGGAGATCACCGACAGCGGCTCGGCCGTGACCGTCCCCGTCGGCCTAGAGACCCTCGGCCGGGTGTTCAACCTGGTCGGCGAGCCGATCGACGACCGCGGTCCGGTCACCACCACGGCCCGCCGCGCCATTCACCAGCTGCCCCCCGAGATGTCCGACCTGTCCTCGAAGACGGAGATCTTCGAGACCGGCATCAAGGTGATGGACCTGCTCTGCCCGCTGGTGCGCGGCGGCAAGGCCGGCCTCTTCGGCGGCGCCGGCGTCGGCAAGACGGTCATCATTCAGGAGCTCATCGCCCGTCTCGCCCGCTTTCACTCCGGCTACAGCTGCTTCGCCGGCGTCGGTGAGCGCACCCGCGAGGGCAACGACCTCTGGCTCGAAATGCAGGAGGCCAAGATCGGCGACACCGGCAAGTCCGTCATCGACCAGACCGTCATGGTCTTCGGCCAGATGAACGAGCCGCCCGGCGCGCGCCTGCGCGTCGCCCTTTCGGCGCTCACCATGGCCGAGTATTTCCGCGACCAGACCGGCGCCGACACCCTGCTGTTCATCGACAACATCTTCCGCTTCACCCAGGCCGGTTCCGAAGTCTCGGCGCTCCTCGGCCGCATGCCCTCCGCCGTCGGCTACCAGCCGACCCTCGCGACCGAAATGGGCGAGCTGCAGGAGCGCATCACTTCGACCAAGCGCGGCGCGGTGACCTCGATTCAGGCGATCTACGTGCCGGCCGACGACTACACCGACCCGGCGCCCGCGAACGCGTTCACGCATCTCGACTCGACTGTGAACCTCGAGCGCTCGATCGCCGAGAAGGGCATCTACCCCGCCGTCGATCCGCTCGCGTCCTCGAGCCGCATCGTGACCGCCGAGATCCTCGGCGAGCGCCACTATCAGGTCTCGCGGCGCGTGCAGCAGATCCTGCAGCGCTACAAGGACCTGCAGGACATCATCGCGATCCTCGGCATCGACGAGCTCTCCGAGGACGACAAGGTCATCGTCCGCCGGGCGCGCAAGATCGAGCGCTTCTTCTCGCAGCCGTTCTTCGTCGCCGAGCAGTTCACCGGTTTCCCGGGCATCTACGTCAAGCGCGAGGACACGATTCGCTCGTTCGAGGAGCTCTGCGACGGCAAGTGGGATCATCTGCCGGACCAGGCGTTCATGTACGTCGGCACCGTCGAGGAAGCGGCGGCGAAGGCCGAGAAGATGGCGGCGGCCTGACGATGGCCAACTCCTTTCACCTCTCGGTCGTGACACCGGAGCGCGAAGTGCTTTCTCTGGAAGCCAGATTCGTCGCCCTCCCGGCCTACGACGGTGAGATGGGTATCCTCGCGCAGAGAGCGCCGCTCCTCGCCAAACTGGGAGCGGGCCTGCTGCGCGTCGAGGAGGCCGGCGGCGCCAAGCGCAAGCTGTTCATTGCCGGCGGCTTTGCGCAGATGGTGGACGACAGACTCACCATCCTCACCGAAGAGGCACAGGAACCCGACAAGATCACCGCCGAGGCCGCGAAGAGCGCCCTCGCCGCGGCCGCGAAGCTCCCGAACGGCACCGAGAGCGAGAACCAGCGCCGCGCTCAGGCCACCGTCCGGGCGCGCGCGATGGGCCGTCTCGCCAAGGCCTGAGGGGCAGCAACCACGTCCGAGCCGCCCCGCATCCTCGCTGCTCGGGGCGACGCGCCCTCGGAGTACGACGAGCTCTTCGCTCCGCCGGGCGAGGAGGAGCAGCGCTCGGTCGAGGTCGTCCGCCGGGCGTTCCACGCCGCCGCCGGTCCCTATCTCTCCCATCCCCTGCCCTGGTTCGCCTGGGCCTGCATCCTGCCTGCGGCGGCGCTGCTCACGCCGCTCGCCCTGGCGACGGCGCGCGAGGCCGGCGTGACGATCCTATGGTCGGTGGCCATTCTGATCGGCGGCGCGATCGAAGGACTGACGATCCTGCGTCAACAGCGACACCGCGGGCGTTCGCGACTCGGCGCCTGGGCAATGCGCGCGCAGGGGAATCTCTCGCTCGTGGCGGTCGCACTCTCAGGGCTCGTGCTCTGGCTCGACGGCGCGCGTTTCCTGCCGGGCATCTGGCTGCTTCTGCTCGGGCACAACTTCTTCGCGCTCGGAGGCCTCGCCTTCCCGCCCATGCGCCTCGCCGGGCTCTTCTATCAGGCCGGGGGCCTTGCCGCACTCGTCCCGGGCTCACGCCCGTTGTGGGCAATGGCCGCGGCGACCGCGCTCGGCAACGGCTGGATCGGCTGGGGGGTGCTTCGGGAAAGGGCGCGCGAACAGGCGAGGGCCGTGGCGCGAGAGAGCGACCGCTCCGGTCAGGCGACCGTCGAACCGGAAAACGGCGTCTCGTAGGTGCCCGAGCCGCTCAGCCGGTCGGCGAGCGAACGGCCCGAGAGGGCGAGCAATCCGGGCAGCCCGAGCAGCATCCAGGTCAGCCAGTGGCCGAGCCAGCGCAGCGCCGTCTGGCCGAACGAGAGCGGTTCCGTCTCTTCGCTGCGCGCGATCAGACCCGACCAGGCCATTCCCGGCGTCTGCCCCCAGAAGGCGAGCGAGACCACACAGTAGAGGAACGAGAACGAGAGCAGGAAGACCACCAGTGCGGGCAGCGAGGCCAGGCTGAGCTCGGCGCCGAGGAGTGTCGCCCCGACAGCGGCGACAGCGCCGACACCGAGCAGGATCGCGACATCCCCGCACGCGGCACGCAGCCGGGGCGCGATCGGAGCCGAGGGCGCCAGCGCCTTCGGGCCGTCCGCGGCCGACCCCGCGAATGCCGCCGTGGCCGCTGCGACAGCCGGCATCGCCGAAGTCGCCGATCCGCCGGTCCCGGAATTCCGAGCCGCTTCGCGCGCCGCCGGGCTTGGTACCGGAACGGGTCCGCGAGGCGCAGCGGGAGGCCTCGCCCCGTACGACGGCTCGGAGGCGACCGGCTCCGAGCCGGACGGCGGGAGCTCGTCGTCGTCGAACAGCGGCAGCGACTCCGGCCGCGCGCTGCGCCGCGATCCACGGCGCGCCGGGCTCTCACCCCGGTGAGCGTCCGCCAACGCCGGCGGTGGGCCGGAAAGCGGCAGGTCGAAGAGAAACGGTTCTTCGGGTTCGCGGCTCATCGCGCAGGGAGATTGCGGACGAAGATCTCGAACAGCAGGTCCTCGTTGCGCTGGCTGTAGACAGTG
The DNA here is from genome assembly GCA_018057705.1 of Thermoanaerobaculia bacterium. Lineage (NCBI taxonomy): Bacteria > Pseudomonadati > Acidobacteriota > Thermoanaerobaculia > Thermoanaerobaculia bacterium. The sequence continues at coordinate 79,574 of JAGPDF010000012.1, forward strand.
GCGAACGCCTGGAGTCGGCCGAGCGCCGCATCCTGGGGATCGAGCTCGAGCGCCTCGCGGAACTTGTCCGCAGCGGCTGCCGGATCGCCGCGCTGAAGGTCCACGATGCCGAGGTTGTAGTACGAATCCACGATCAATTGCCGGACGTCCCGATTCGCCGGTTCCGCCTCGCGGCGCCGCCAGAGTCGGTTGAGCAGGAAGTCGTAGTCGCCGTCGGCGTAGAGCTTGAGCTCTTCTGCGAGCGGCGCCAACCCCTCCTTCGCCTGGCCCTGGAGCGCGGTCAGCTCCGGCGAGAGCGGCGCGATCGCCGCCGCCTCGGTCAGCCAGCGGTCGCAGCGCAGGAGCTCGCGGTCCCGGCAGGCGCGCTCGGCACCGCCAACGAGCTCCTGGCGCTTCCGCTCGAACTCGGGGGGCAACCCCGCCGGCACCGGCTCCGCGGGCTTGATCAGAGCCTCCCACTGCGAGATGAGCGACTGGGCCTCGGCGTACTGCGGCTCTTGCGGCGGCAGGCGGCGCAGCTGCGCGATGGCGACCGCCGTCTTGCCTTCGGCCTGCAGCGTCCTGGCGCGCGCAATGACGTCGACCGCGGCCGGTGCCGCGGTCTCGAGCGGCTCCCGCGAATTCGGGAAGAGGCTCGCCCGATTGCGCAGCAGCAGCCAGCCACCGGCCAGAAGCAGGACGAGCACGGCGCCGCCGATCCAGACGAAACCCCGCGCCGGAGCGCCGCGCCGCTTGGCCGCGAGCGCGAACCCGGGGCGCTCGCCATCGCCCCGGGGGCGGGCCGCGCCCGGCTCCGGCGGCACCAGAATCTCCCCGCTCACATTCTCGCGCGCACCGCGAGCGCCCGGCGCGCCGCTCTCGACGGCGAGACCCGGAGCCTCGCCACCGCGCAGCCCGGCCCCAGGCAGGCCGGCTACGGAGGCGAGCGGAGCGCCGATCTGGCGCTCACGGATCTTCTCCAGATACTCGAGGGCGACGAGATGACCCGGCGAAAGCTCGAGGACCTGCTTGAAGGCCGCCTCGGCGCTCTCGAAGCCGCCGCTGTCGAAGCGGGCGACGCCCTCGTGGAAGATCTCTTCCATCTCCCTCTCGCGCTCCGCCTTGAGCTGGCGCGCTTTCTCGATGCGGCGCGCCGCCTCCTGGTGGTCGATATCGATCAGGAAGATCCGTGACCAGGCGTCGATCGCGGCCTGGTACTCGCCGCGATCGCAAGCGCTCTGGCCGGTGGCGAGCAGCTCCTCGATACGTCCCGAATGCTCGCCGGAGACCTCCCCGGTGCCCGAGCCGTACCCGACTTCACCGGCGTAGGAGTTTCCCGCCGGTTCGAGTGAGTAGTTGTCTTCCGCCAGACCGGCGAACGAGAAGTCGACCTCGGGCAACTCGAGATCCACCCCTGGAGCCGCGCTGGCAGCCGGAGCCTCGGGCTCCTCGTCCATCTCGATGCCGCGACGCCGGCCGCCCATCGAGCGCTCCGGATCGGAGTAGAACTTCTTCGCCTCCTCGAGAGCCAGGAGCTCGGGATGATCGGCGTCGAGCACCCGCGCCTTGCGGATCAGGCGGTCGGCCTCCTCGGTGTCGCCGCTCTGCAGCGCCTGACGAGCCGAATCGACGAAGGTCTTGACGTACGGGGCAGCTTCGAGTCGTGCCCGCGCCTGGTCGACCAGCTGACGGGCCTCCGCATCGGCGGCGAGCGCCTGCCGGCCCTGCTCGGCCTCGGTGAGAATGTCGCCAAAGCGGCGTTCCACGAACAGACGGGCGAAGTGCGCCCCCAGCGGGGCGCCGGCCGGCGGGGACGGCGGCGGGACCTCCAGCGGAGCGACCTCGGCGCCGCCGAAGAGTGCCGCGAGATCCGGGCCGCTGCGCCCGGCCTGGACCAACTGCTGCAGGGTGCGGGCCGGGCCGAAATGCGGATCGAGGCGCAGGATGAAGTCGCATCCCAGGAGCGCCTCCTGACGGCTTCCCTTCGTGGCCAGCTCCAGCGTCTGCCGGAAGGTGGTCAGGATGCGCTGCTTCACATCGGAAGCGAGGGCCGGATCTCCGGAATAGCTCATGGGGCGCGAAAGCTCCTGACGATGCTAGCAAAGCCGGCGCTGCACGACAACGCGACCCCACGCGGACCCGGACGCATCGGCGTCAGCCTCCGGCGAGAACGGCGTCGGCGAGGCGGCGCGGGAGCCCCCCGAAAGAGCCCGACGACATGGTCAGGATGACGTCTCCGGACGTCGCTCCCGCGAGAACCTCCGCCAGCAGCGCATCGAGGTCTTCGGCCAGGACACAAGGCGTGCCGCCCTGCGCGAGCTCCGCCGCCAGCGCTTCGAGGTCGAGCCGGTCTCCGGGAGCGAGGCGGTCGCGATGGAAGATCGGTGCGAAGAAGGCCCGGTCGGCGACCGCGAAGGCGCGAGCGTAGCCCGCGAGCAGAAAGGCGCGACCGGCGGTGAGACTGCGCGGCTCGAAGCAGGCGAGGAGCCGCCGACCCGGAAATCGCATCCGCATGCTGGCGAGCGTCTTCTCCACCGCCGTCGGGTGATGCGCGAAGTCGTCGATGACCACGATGCCGCGATGGTCCGCGAGCAGCTCCTGGCGGCGCTTGACGCCGCGGAAGCGCGAGAGCGCCTGGGCGAGCCTCTCCGCATCGAGGCCGTCGCGGCGCCCTGCCGCCCAGACGGCCAGGGCGTTGACAGCGTTGTGCACGCCCCAGATGGGCATCGCGAGCTCCCGCTCTTCGCCGCTCTCGTCGCGCAGTCGAAAGCGGATGCCATGGTCGTCCGCCTCGGGTACCCCGAGAAGCCGGACCGCGTTCGATTCGTCTTCGCCGTAGAAGACGACCGGGCATCGGGCGGCGCTCGCGAGCTCGCGCACCTCTGCGCTGTCGCCGCAGGCCACGATCCGGCCGGACTCGGGTACGAGCGCGATCAGCCGGGCATAGGCTGCAAGCAGCGACTCCGGACTCGGGTAGAGATCGGCGTGGTCGTATTCGACCGAGGTCAGGAGCAGGGTCTCGGGGCGATAGTGCAGAAACTTCGCGCCGCGGTCGAAATAGGCGGCGTTGTACTCATCGCCCTCGATCACGAAACGCGCGCCACGGCCACGGCGGAAGCTCACCCCGAGGTCGAGCGGCACGCCGCCGATGAGAAAGCCCGGATCGCGTCCGCACTCCGACCAGACCCAGGCCGCCATGGCGCTGGTCGTCGTCTTGCCGTGCGTCCCGGCAACGACCAGCGGCTCCCGGTCGGCGAGAAAGAAGCGCGCCAGGGCTTCGGGCATCGAGAGCCGCGGCAACCCGAGACGCTCGGCCGCAACCGCTTCCGGATTGTCGCGGCGGACGGCGTTGCCGATGACGACGAGATCCGGGGCCGGCGCGAGGTGGCCGGCCTCGTACCCGACCCAGGGGAGGATCCCCGCCGCCTCGAGCAACTGGCTCATCGGCGGATAGAGCGGTCCATCCGAGCCGGTGACCCGATGGCCCTGGGCTTGCAGAAGACAGGCGAGCGGCGCCATTCCGGTACCACCGATGGCGACCAGATGAAGGTGCAGCGGATCTTGGGTCAACGGGCTCCGGGAGGCTGGTTGCGGGGCGTTCCGCCCCGGAAAGTGGGCGCAGTATAACATCCGGTGCCGGGCCGATCGGACGACGGAGGCCCCCCCGCACGCGACAAGGAAGAGGAGTCAGGCATGTCGAAGTCGATCGGAACCGCGACGCTTTCGGGGCTCCTCCTGAGCTCGCTCGTGAGCCTCGCTGCGGCGCAGCAGACCCCCCCCGCCGCGCCGCCCCCTGCTGCCGCGGCTCCCGCGGCGGCTCCGGCTGCTCCCTCTGCAATCGCCGTCGCACCGGCCCCGAAACTCGTGCCGGTCGAGGCGATCCGGGACGTCGGCAAGGTCGCCAAGGGCGAGAAGGTGAAGGTCGATTTCGAGGTGAGGAACGACGGCCCGGCCGAGCTCGTGATCACCGACGTGCACCCGACCTGTGGCTGCACGGTGGCGAGCTTCGACGCCCGAATCGCCCCTGGCGCGGTGGGCAAGATCCACGCCGAGATGGACACCGTCGACTTCGCCGGCCCGATCGCCAAGACACTGACCGTGCTCTCGAACGATCCCGTGCAACCGCGCGTCATGCTGACGATCAAGGCGCGCGTCGAGCCCCAGGTCAACGCCTTCCCCGGCTACGCCCGCTTCGTCTTCGTGCAGAACCAGCCGCCGGTGACCGTCAAGCAGTGGCTCTGGTCCGAGAACTTCGCCGACCTCCGGATTCTCGCCGTGAAGTCGCCCTACGACTTCGTGCGCGTCGCGTTCCGCCCGGCGACCGCGGACGAACGGCGCGCCGACGCGCCGACCGTCAACCAGTGGATCGTCGAGACCACCATCCAGTCCGACGCAGAGATCGGCGCGCTGCGCGACTTCCTGATCGTCGAGACCAATCATCCCAAGCAGAAGGAGCTCCGCGTGGCGGTCACCGGTTTCGTGCGGCCGTTGCTTCAGGCGACTCCCGCGATCGCCGAGTTCGGCGCCCTCGACCTCGGCGCGGCGTCTCAGGACTTGAGCCTGGTGGTGGTGAACTTCGGCGAAGCGGCGCTCGAGATCGCGAAGGTGAGCGCTTCGGTGCCGGGGGTCGAAGCGACCATCAAGCCGATCGAGGCCGGCCGCCGCTGGGAAGTGAAGCTCGAGCTGACGGCCAAGATGCCCAAGGGCCGCGTCGACGCCACCGTCACCATCGAAACCACCAGCACCCAGCAGCCCACGCTGCAGGTGCCGCTGCGCGGCACCGTGAAGGGATGAGACTCCGCTGCGCGGCACCGTTGCGGGAGAGAGCGCCGCTGCGCGGTACCGTCGCGGGATAGAGCGCGCCTGCGCGCTAGTAGAGTCCGCGCTCGCTGCGCGCCGGGGCGTTGCCGCGCTTCTTGCCGCGCAGCTCCTCCACCATCCGCAATTGATCGCCGAGCGCGCGCACCTGCAGCGCCGCGAGCTCGGCGATTCCGGCCAGGGCCAGGTCGAGCAGGCGGTCGAGCTCGGAACGCTCGAAGCTGCGTTGTTCGCCCGTCCCCTGCACTTCGATGAGCCGGCCGTCGGCGGTGCCGACGACGTTCATGTCGACCTGCGCGCGCTGATCCTCGCGAAAGTCGAGGTCGAGGAGGGGTGAGCCGGCGAGAAGACCCACCGAGACGGCCGCCACCTGCGACACCACCGGCCACGCTGCGAGGTCGCCCGCCATGAAGATCCGCGACAGCGCGCCGACCGCCGCCACCCAGGCGCCGGTGATCGCCGCGGTGCGGGTTCCGGCGTCGGCCTGCAGGACATCGCAGTCGATGATCAGCGTGCGCTCGCCGAGCAGCTGAAGGTCGACCGCGGCCCGCAGGCTCCGCCCGATCAGCCGCTGAATCTCGGCCGTCCGGCCGGAGGGCCGCCCCTGGGAGACCTCGCGCGCGCTGCGCGTCATCGTGGCGCGCGGCAGCATCGCGTACTCGGCGGTCAACCAGCCCTTGCCGCTGCCGGCGAGAAAGCCCGGCACCCGCTTCTCCACCGTCGCCGCGACGAGAACCCGGGTGTCGCCGGCCGAGATCAGCACGGAGCCTTCGGCGAACTTCAGCGGATCGATCTCGATCGAGACCGGCCGCAGCGCGTTCGCCGCTCGCCCATCGACCCGCACTGGCGCTTCCCGCGACGTCTCGGTGCTCAAGGTTCACTCCTCTCGGGAATCGTTCGCCCGGATCCTGCAGCAGAATTGCCGATATCGACCAGCTCGAGCGTGATCTTGCGACCGAGGAAATCGCCCGCGATGCGCTCGAAGCGCTGCGAGGCGTCGGTGACGCAGAAGTGATCGCCCCCCTCGGTTGCGCCGGCAGAGGCGACGGCCAGCATGCCGCGGTGGGCGAGCTCCGCCGCCACCTGTTCGGAGACCGCGGCCGCCGAATCGACCAGCAGGACACCCTCGCCGGCGATACGCGACAGCAGCGGCGCGAGGAGCGGATAGTGCGTGCAGCCGAGGACCAGCGTGTCGATGTCGTGCGCGAGGAGCGGCTCGAGATAGCGCCGTGCGACCTCGGCGGTCACCGGATCGTCGAGCCAGCCCTCCTCGATCAACGGCACCAGCAACGGGCAGGGCTGCGACCAGATGGCGAGCTCGGGGACGATCCGCCGCAGCGCCGTGCCGTAGGCGTCCGAGCTCACCGTGGATTCGGTGGCGATCACTCCGATCCGGCCGTTCCGGGTCGCGGCCGCGGCGCGCAGGGCGCCGGGTTCGATCACGCCCCAGACCGGCAGCGCGCCCGCGGGGTGATCGAAGCTGTCGAGGGCCAGGGCGGAGGCGGTATTGCAGGCGACCACGACGGCCTTGACGCCCCGGCGCTCGAGGAACTCGAGATTCACCTGGGTGTAGCGGCGCACGGTCGCCGCGGATTTCGTGCCGTACGGCAACCGGGCGGTATCGCCGAGATAGAGCAGGCGCTCGCGCGGCAGGCGGCGCTCGAGCGCCGCGGCGACCGTCAGTCCCCCGACGCCCGAGTCGAAGACGCCGATCGGCCGCGGGTCGCTCACGAGGCCTCGAGGTCGGCGCGCAGCCGCAGGGGATGCCCCGTGTCGACATGGCCGGCGAGCGAGGACCGCTGCACACCGTTCCAGAGCAGCACGACCCGGTTGGCCTCCTCGACGTTCCTCAGCACGGTGTGAACGACGGCGTAGATCCGCAAGAGCTCGACGGTCGACCCCGACTGCGGCGGCTCGGCGACCGGATCGCTGCGCAGATCGACGATCACGGTGCCGTCCTCGAGCAGCAGGAGCTTGCCGAGCTTCACCTCGGGCGGAAAGACCGCCACGCGCGGCGCGACCGGCGGTACGGAGAGGAGCGCCGCGACGGCTCCAGCGGCCCGGGAACGCGCCCCGCTCCCGCTCGTCACGGGCGCCTCCTGCGCCAGCAGCCGATCGTCGCCGGAAGGAAAGAAGAGCCGCGCCGTCCAGGTCTCCTGGGCTGCCATCGGCAGGACGACCGCGGGCGCCGGCGAGACCGCCGAGCCTCCGGCGGCCGGCGCGCCCGGCGCTCCAGTCGAGCCGTCCGCGGAGGCGGAGAGCGCCATCCCGGAGTCGCCCAACGCATTCCTGCGCGTCGAGTAGAGCCAGAGGCCGGCGGCGAGTGTGATCGCCACCGCGAGGCCGACCGCCCAGGCGGCCCAGCTGCGCTTCAAGGCGCGCCCGCCGCGGCGGTCGCGCCGGTTTCGTACTCGAGCTTGAAACGCCCGACCGCGCGCACCAGCGTCTCCACCAGTTGGGCGCGATACTCGGGGCTGCGCAGGCGCTGCTCTTCGTCGCGCGTGCTGATGAAGCCGACCTCCACGAGGACCGCCGGCATGGCCGCGCCCATGAGCACCCGGAACGGCGCCTGTTTGACGCCCCGGTCGCGCAGGTCGAGCGCCCGGTTGAGCTCCTCCTGGATGAGCGTCGCGAGGCGCTGCGACGCCGCGAGGTGCTGGCTCTGTGCGAGATCCCAGAGCAGGAGCTGGAGCTCGAAGTCGTCGCTGCCGGCGGGGGCGACCGCGGCGCCGACGTAGTTTTCGACCGCCGCGGCGTCCGCGGCCCGCTGGTCGCTCGCCTGCAGGGAGAGAAAGTAGGTCTCGGCGCCGACGGCCCCGCGGCCGACGCTCGAGTTGAGATGAATCGAAAGGAAGAGGTCCGCCTTGTTCTGATTGGCGAGCGCCGAACGCTCGTCGAGCGCGAGGTCGATGTCTTCGGTGCGGGTGAGGACGGTGCGCACCCCGAGCGTCTGCTCGAGCCGCGCTGCGAGCGCCGTCGAGAGGAGCAACGCCAGCTCCTTCTCGGCGCTGCCGGCCGGCCCGATCGCGCCGGTCTCTTTGCCGCCGTGGCCCGGATCGATGACCACCGTCCGGATGGCCCGGCGCGCGGAGTCGCGCGGCACGATGGGCGCCGCCGGCGCCGCCGCCGCAGCTTCGCGAAAGACGTCGAAGACCAGCCGGAACGGCGTCTGCAGGGTGTACGACTCGGCCGCGCAGTCCGGCGCGAGCTCGAGGCGGATGCGCTCCGGCGAGATCTCGATGCCGCGCACCAGGGCGTCCTGGACCTGCGGACCGGCGGCCGGCGGCACGACCCGGTCGCCGACCAGCACGACTTCGTAGAGCCCGGCGCTGCGCACGATCCGGTAACGCGGCGCCTCGGGGAACTGCAGCACGACGGTCGTCACGCCCTGCAGATGCACCAGGCCGACCTCGACCGGCAGCTCTCGTTGTTGCGGTCGCTCCACGGCGAGGATCCCGCGCGCCTCGTCCCAGGTGAAGGTCACTCCGAGTTGGGCGCCGTAGCTCCTCTCCAGCAGCTCGAGCGGCACAAGGAGCCTCCCGTCCACGATGCCGGGCGGCTGCGAGAGCGGCTGGATCTCGGTTCCGGAGGTGATCGCGGGGCTGCCCGGGACGACGACGAGCTGCGTCTCGCCGATCGCCAGGCTGTAGCTCTGGCGGAGCGGCCCGACATCGAGCCGCCCGCCGAGACGGCTGACGATCGGTTCGAGCTCGACGAGCAGCCCGGTGGCGGTCGTGCCGAAGGCGAGCGGCGTGGCGCTGCCACTCACGACGAGGCTCCCGGTTCCGGATCCGGTCAGCACGACCGCTGCGGCGGGGTCCTTCTCCGTGGGATCTTCCTGGGCGAGGAGCGGGCCGGAGACGAGCAGCAGGAAACCGGCAAGGAGGCGGAGGGACAGGCGTCGTTTCACCGGTCGCGACAATAACACTGGCGCTCGACGGGCCGCCGGGGTTTGTGGAATGCTATGTCGGCTATCTGCCTGCGCCCGCGCAGGGCCTCGCCGCTGGGAGACATGAGATGGAAATCCGCCAGTTCCGGGTCGTGCTCAAGGCACGTGACTTCGACCGCACCTGCAGTTTCTACGGTGAGACGCTGGCGCTGCCGCGCCTGCAGAGTTGGGACCGCGAGACCAGCCGCGGCGCGCTCTATCAGGTGGGCACCGCGGTGATCGAGGTCCAGGGTCGCGCCCACGGCGCCGACGACGGCCGCGACGAGGCGTTCGACTACCAGGGCCCGCAGCACAAGTTGACCCTCGTCGTCCACGTCCCCTCGGCCGAGAAGGCCTACGAGGAGCTCATCTTCCGCAACCGCAACATCCCCGGCGGCCTCTCCACCGGCGAGGACGGCGCCCAGATCTTCGGCACCCACGACCCCGACGGCGTCAAGATCGTCTTCCGCCAGACCGACTAGAGCCCGCGCCGGCGCCCCCGACGGCGCCTCCGAGGAGCCGGATTTGCCGCCCGCAAGGGCGATTTGATACTCTTCCCTTCCCCATTTGGCGCGTTCGTCTAGGGGTCTAGGACACTGGCCTCTCACGCCGGTAACACGGGTTCGAATCCCGTACGCGCTACCAAACGTTCGCCGCTCCCCGAAGTTCCCTCGAAGTTGTTGAAATACGGACACGTTAGTGGTGTTCGAAATTCCTTTCCGTCGAAGGTGACGCCTTCCGGGAAAAAGACCTTCTGCAGCCGCTGGCGCTGGTCGAGGCCCGCCTGGATCCAGAGCCGGCTGGCGTTCGAGACCAGGTGCTCGGCGAAGGAGAGGGTCCCTTCAATGTCGAACTCGTCGATTTTCACGTCGTAGAGGTCGAGGTCGGCCAGGGTCAGCTCCTCCTCCACGCGGCCCAGGTGCCGCTGGTAGGTCTCCTTGTCGAGAGCGTTCTCGTAGAGGTACGCCTCGACCACCCGCTCCTTCCGACGCCGTAGGTCGTCGATCCGCCGCTCGATGGCGGTGCGGCGATCGACGACGTCCTTCCGCTCCCCGTTCCAGCGGTCGAGAACCGCCGCCGACAGGAGCTTCAGAACCTCTTCCTTGGGTCGCAGGTCGTCGAGGAGCTGCACGAAGCGCTCCTCGAGCACCGCCTTGCGGACGTTGAGCCCCTTGCAGCCGACGCAGTTGTAGTAGGGGTAGCTCGCGGTCTTTCCCCGTGACCAGCCTCCGGTCAGCGGCCGGCCGCAGACGCCGCAGCGGACGAACCGGCGCAGCGGGAAGTCGGGGTGATTGCGGCGATAGGCCGTGATCGGCGCCCGGGTTTCCGAGAGATGAAGCTGGGCGCGGCCGAAGGTGTCCTCGTCGACCAGGGGCTGGAAGTCGCCCGCGGTGTCGAGATCCCACTTCTCGATCCGGACCCGCCCGAAGTAGATCGGGTTGTGCAGGATCTTGTGGAGCATCGACAGGGAGATCGCCTGGCCCCTCCGGCCGCGGAGTCCCCGCACCCGCATCTCGTCGAGGACGTCCGACAGCTCGCAGAGTCCGGAGGCGGCCAGCTCGAACGCCTTGCGGATGAGTGGCGCGACCTCCGGGTCAGGCTCGATGGTCTTCGTCCCGTTTGGCTTGAGCGCCTTGCGATAGCCGAGCGGGGTGGGGAAGGTCCACCGCCCCTTCTCGGCCGCGGCCTTCATGCCGGTGAGCGTCCGATCCCGCCGTAGGTTGTTGTCGAACTCGCTGAAGGCCGCGAGGATTCCGTCCATCAACTGCCCGGTCGCCGAGTCGTCGATCGGCTGGGCGACCGAGCGCAGCGTGATCCCCAGCTTCATCAGGTACGCCTTCAGGGCGTGGTGGTCGTACTGGTTCCGCGCGAAGCGGTCCAGCATGTAGACCACCA
>JAGPDF010000013.1:0-67253 GCA_018057705.1 Thermoanaerobaculia bacterium
CAGCAGTGCCAGCACCACCTCGACCCTCGCCTCCGCCTTCAACGCGCTTCGCTTTGGCATCGCTTTCGCTCCTTCGGCCCTCAGGACCTAACATAGCCTGAGTCCCAGGAACTGCGAGCTATACAGGCCTGCAATGCCTTCGATCGCAACGCTGGCAGGGGTGAATTCCGCGAAAGACTGAATCGAATACTCCGCGCGTACGACTCCGGCTTCGACCTCTCAGAGGGCGGGGAGGTCTTCGCACTCTCGCCGTCTGGCCTTGAGCCGCTCCTTGAAGCGCCGGTTCCGGGCACTGATGCTGAGAACACCATTTCGCGAGTTGAAGCAGCAAAAAGAGAGTTCCGACTTCACCGTGCTTCTGAATCGGAGAGGCGAGATTCGGTTCGAGAGTTGGCCGATGTCCTGGAGTACCTGCGTCCAAAGTTGAAATCCGTGCTCGCCGCAAAAGATGAGCAGGACCTCTTCCATCTCGCAAGCAGTCTCGTTATCTGGCAGGGCATAAACGCAAGCAACATAGAATCAAGAGCTTAGATAGACGGTCCGATTTTGGGGTACGCCGGGGTAACAGGTAGGCCGTTTTTGGGTAACGGACCGGCATCGTTTCCGCCGCAGTTACGGCACGGTCGGGAAATATGGGTACACGCACCCCTGAGCTGGGGGCGGATCGTCGCTCCTGCGCCCGCCTGCGGCTTGCAGTCGGTTCGCCGGGTGTACGATCGCCCCCTTTTATGCTCAGGGCTCGTTTGGAGCCGACTGTCTCAGGAGCCAAAGAGAGCAAGCCCGCGACTTAGAGGTGAGTGATGCCACACAAAGAAATGCAACAAAGGCGGTTGGGGCAAGGATGTGGGTTCACCATCGCCTTCTTCGTAAGCTTCTTGGCCTCCCACTTCCCCTCTGCTGAAGAACCGACGAGACTTCGATGGGAGGGCGCCTGTGGCGTGTTCGGTTTCCTCGTAGGTCTCTGGACGTTCTTCTACATGCGGGACGAACATAGAGAGGAAGTGAGGATTGACAAGTGGTTCCAAGAGTCTCTTAGAGAGAACTTCCCTTCGATGTTCAGGAAAGGGGATGCAGTTGAGGAGGAGGAAGAAGAAGTCGAGGTTGACGTAGAAGACCGACGGAAGTAGGAAGTGGTGACTTTGGTCTTGAGTTCTCTTGCTAGTCGACCCTTGGGGAAATTCCTCATGCCCTTTTCTTTGACTTGGCGCGCCCTGTAGTGCCGTCGGTGCAGACCCTGCGAAGGCGCAGGGGGCGAGAACGGTCGAAGCCATCACTTGCGGGAAACCTGAAGGGCTTCCGCCTCTCAACGGGACGCCTAGCCCCGCGTATTCTGGTGGGTGGAGCTCTAACAGGTTTCTCTTTGAACTCACTGCAAGACTAGGAGGCTCTCTAGATGGAGGTCTACGTAAGTAGAAACGGCGTCCGCACAGGACCCTTCACCGAAGACCAAGTAAAGTCCATGTTGGCCGCCGGCTTGATCTCGCTCGATGAACTACTGATGGGCGAAAGGGCGGCGGACCGCACGGAACGAAGTGCTAGTTCAACCTCACCTCCGTCCGCTCCATCGCCAGTGCTTCCAACGCCCAAGCCAAGAAGAAATATCCCCGAATTGCCTCTTGCGTTCCGATTAGGGGCAGGCACCTTCTTAGTCTTCGGCGTCCTGGTGGCGGTCCTTCCATCGCCCTACCCCGATCTTCTCGCGGAGTTTGTGGGAGCGGCAATCAGTGGACTTTTGATGGCCTGGATAATCTTCACATTCGTGTACACGTTCGGAATCAAGGTCGGTCAGTCGATGGAGCTCAAGGGGCCACGCGGAGTTTTGCTCCGCGGACTCCCGACACTCCTGGTCGCGGTTCCGGCAATGCTCTTTGGAATCGCGCTCGGCCTGGGAGTCTTCCTCGTGATCTGGAGGGGAGAGTTCCGTTCCTTGATCGGAATTGGCATCTTCGTCGCCTGGAAGTGGTACGGATTGTCGAAGCGAAAAGTTCAAGCGAAGGAAGTATCACCGCCTGCCTAGCTCGCGCGAGTCTGCTCGTTCTCGGGCGCGCCTGGGCGAGGCGCGCGACAAATGAACACCACGGAGGAGAAATCAGTGACTAATGGCGAGGATACGAGGCAGCTCGGAGAGCGTATGGCGACCATCCTTCGCGACTTGCAGCGGCGGTCGGGCGTCGTCTATTCAAACGCGGCAGTTATTGTGCGGGACAGTTCAGGCGCGATTTCTGCCGTGAGTCTTCGGACTAGGGGAAAGCAAGATAGAAAGGCTCCTGATGCCGCAAGTTGGGAGGAACTCCAGAGAGAAGCGCAGAGGGCTCTCGCGGAGCTTCTAGCGACGCACGAGGCGGGAACCGGAATGAGCTTTGGAGTCGACTTTCAGATCGAACGAGAAGGAAAGAGCAGTGAGATACGCAAAGTGACCATCATGTACGACGCACTCAACTAGCTAACGCGGAGCCGGCGATGCTCGATTGATCGACTGGCTTGACAAGTACAACGGCGGGATCGTGGGGCCGGCAACGCTGGCGCTACTCTTCGTGACGGCTTGGTACGCGCGTGGAGCTGCCCCGATTCGGTGGACAGTTTGCGACTTTCGCTCATACGACCGGCTGTGAGTCTGTAGTGGAGCCCCGCAGGGGCTCTATCAGTTCTTGGTTCCCACGGAAACGCGGCGTGCCGTCGAGCTCGGCGGCTGAGACCGAGTCGGCGTGACGAGCTTCGATGCGCATCGGGCTGATGTTCCCGATCGCCGAGTGCCGGCGGCGGGGGTTGTAGAAGCCTTCGATAAAGGAAAAGACCGACATTCGAGCCTCGGCCTGGGTTCGAAACGTCTTCCGATCGAGCAGCTCGCACTCGAGCGTGGCAAAGAAGTTCTCGCACATGGCGTTGTCGAAGCAGTCGCCGACCGTCCCCATCGAAGGCCGGACATGCGCCTCGCGACAGCGTCTTCCGAATTCGATCGAGGTGTACTGCAGCCCTGGTCGGAGTGGTGAATCACGTCCTCCGGCTTTCGCCGCGCGAGCGCCATCTCGAGCGCTTCTGCGACGAGCTCGGTGCGCAGATGCGTGCGCATCGCCCAGCCGACTATGCGGCGGCTCCAGGCGTCGAGCACCACCGCGAGATACAGGAAGCCGCTCCAGGTCGGCACGTAGGTGATGTCGGCCACCCAGAGCTTGTTCGGTCCATCGGCGGAAAATTCGCGCCGGACGAGATCCGGCGCAGCCGAGGCTTTGCTACTTCGAGTCGTGGTGCACACGAAACGACGCCGACTGACGCCCTGCAAGCCCAGCTCTATCATCATCCGAGCGACTCGCTTGCGGCTCACCGCCAAGCCCTCTTCGGCGAGATCGTCGAGGAGTCGGGGGGACCCATACGTGCCTTGGGAAAGCCGGTGAAGCTCTCGGATCCGCGTCGACAGCGCCGCATCCTCGCGCGCTCGCTTCGACGGCTTGCGATCCAGCCACGCGTAGTAGCCGCTGGTGGGGACCTCCAGCACTCGGCACTGCGTGGTTACGGGATAGTCGGCCTGATGCGCTCTCACGAATTCGAAGACCCTGACGGGATCGAACCGGTCTCCCGAGCGAACCAGACCGCGGCTTTTGACAGGATTTCTCGTTCGGTCTTCAGCTGCTTCACTTCGCGCCGCAGGCGACCGAGGTCGTCGCGCTCTGCGCTCGTCAAATCATCCGCTCGTCGCCCCTGATCGACGTCCGCCTGCCGAACCCAGTTGCGGATCGCCTGGCTCGACGGCTCGAACTCCTTCGCCAGATCCTCCGGGCTACGACCGGATCGGGCCAACTCCACCATCCGTGACCGAAACTCTGCGGGGTACTGCGCGTGACTCCTCGGCATCCTGGTCTTGTCGCTCTAAAGAGCATGAAGTGTCCACGAAACCGGGGCAACTCCACTTTGAGCCCAGTCCGATGTCGCCTTCTCACCAAGCGCCTAGGGAGTACTGAATGGAGGTGGAGGAGGTGCAGAGCCGCGGGCAACTGGCGGCTGAGGCGTGGAAGGTGCACGGCCGCTGGTTGGTGGAAGCGGAGGCGGCCCCCCGCCGTGGATGGACAACTCATCCCACCGTCGCCTTGTAAGAAGAAGTCCAACTTGGAACGCGAGCGGAACAAAGAGCGCCGCCGACGCAACATCCCACGCATCTAGATTGAAAGCGCCCCACAAGCCTGTGTGTTCGCCTGTACTAAAGTTAGCCTGGCCCAGCTGGCTGTTCCCTTCAAGCATTTCTGCGAATGCCCGGTTTCCAGAGGCGATGCCGACCTTTGCCGAGCGAAAGCCGATAGCGGGCCAAATATCATCCATCCATAGAAAAAAGACCGCAGTGGTGAGCATGGCGAGGACCTTCGCTGGGACTGACCTGGAGAATCGGTAGCTGATCAGAAAACCGGCGCAGCCGTAGCAGAAGGGCTCCAGAAACCTGTCCACAAAGCCGAAAAGAGCGAGTTGGACTGGGAAGGTCTCCATTGGACCTAGTCCACCAACGGGACTGTTCGGGAAGATCTGGAGCTCATGCGTCCGCTCCATAGGTGTTTCGCACTCTCTTGGATTTCTTGAAGTAGAACCACCAAACAGTGCAGTAGAACGCTTCTTTCGATGCGGATCCGACGATCCCGCCCAGGACCGCGGTCAAAACGTCTGTCGGCAGGTCGCCCATCACTAGCAGTGTAATGAGCTCCACTCCGCCAAAGGCGGAAATGCGGAAGATGAGGAATCGCATTGCGAGAGCCCGACCGCCGGACCTGGCGCCCCAGAGGATGAGTCCGACAACAACGCTGCAGACCTGGATCAACGCGAGGCCGGTGTTCTCGACGATCACTCCCGTCTTGAGACTCGGGAAATGAGAGAAAGCTGCCTCTGCACCCTTCCACGCCTCAGTGGTCTGGTTGATAAAAAAGAGGGGCCCTAAAACTGTGAGGCCGACGCAGAAAAGCAGAAGCCAGCCACCGACGCCCGTCGGGCCAAGTGGCACGGGCATTGGCTGTGCGGGTGTGGGCGTGTAGAAGGGTTCCGAGGCCGTTAGAGTCTGGGTAGGAGCAGGGGCGGCGGCTGGCGTTGGCGGGGGCGCTAGAGCCAGAACTGTGCTCAGCGGGGCCCAGTCGGGCATGCCATCCGCCCAGGCCAGCGTGATCGGCGCGATCGACCCACTTTCAAGCATCTGTTGAATCTCTTCAGTGGTGTATGGCCCTTCTTGCTTGTTGTTCTGGAAGATGTGTACCAGCAGGCGCATGCTTGTCTCCAACCGAAGGACCTGCACTTCTGCTGCGCGCCCTAGGAGCGTCTTGAAGCGCGCGGCACATCGAGCGCCTCGACAGGAACGAATCGTCAGGGGGCTGGCAGGCAGCCGGTGCTGGCATGGACGCCAGACTCGCGGGGACCGCTCGCCTCCTGAAGAATCGCCGATCGAGAATGACCGCAATCATCTGGGAAGATGAACTTGACTGCAAGAGCAAGGGTCGTAATCGGTGGCGAGCTTGGGTCGACCGGCGGATCGAGCCGGATTCTTAGTCACTGAAGGCGAGCGCGGTCGGCCTAGCGGGCAGCCCTGGCGAGCAAGGCACCCAGGATCGTCCCGAGAGCAAACTGGGCGGCGAAGACGACGGCCCAGACTTTCAAAGCCGTAACTCTCGGCCCTGCGGCAAGTGCAGCTCGGTCGCTCTTGTTGGTGATCCACCATCTTGCGATGAAGAAGTTCATGATCGCAGGAAGTACATTGGGCTTTCCGCCCGCCGCTGAGTTCAGAATTACGCCCACGAGAATACCCTGCAGAATGCAGAGTGTTATGACGACTTGCAGCGCGGCCCCACTTGGGGATGGACTGCCGGCTGCCTGGGGCCCAGCCGGCTCGGTCAGTGGCGGAAGCACTTTCGCGAGTTCAGAAGAGGGTTCAGCTCGATTCATGTGAACGGCCTCGATCAAACCCAACTCCTCAACCTCGCCAGCTCGAGCCCAATCGGTCATGCCTTCGCGCCAGACAAGTGTGTCTCGAGGATTGGAACTTGTCTCCAGGATTCTGCGCAAGGCCCCTTCGGGGATTGGCCCGCTACGCTTGCCGTCGTAGGCGTAGTACCAAACCGAAGCCTCGTCGCCCATGGATGCTCCCTCGCTGGAAGAGTCCTCTTTACTCTCGTCAGTCTTGTTCTGATCTTTCGCGGCGCGGCTCCAGCGCTCGTGAGCCAACGACGAGCTGAGCCTTCCAAAGTTGAGTTGAGGATCACCAGCTTCGCCCGTCTCTAACACTGGGGCCGGGTCGTGTTCTGAGAGTTCTTGAGCGGCCAGCCCAATCCTTTTCCGCTGTCGGTCCAACAGCCAATAGAGAGCCGTTCCACCAAAGACAAGGAGGGCGGCGATGAGGCCTTTCAGCAAAATCACGGCAAGTCCGCTTAGCGTCGAAGTCTCGTTCAGCTTCAGAATTCGCTCCGACCACGCGTGAGATGCCGTGCGCGTCCACTCCAGATCGTCGGCCGCCCCATAGCAGTAGAGAAAAAGCACCTTGCCCTTGACGTGGACAAACGCACTGGTCATTACCGACGTTACAGTTGTCGCATCTGGATCTAATTCAGCGCGAAAGTTCGTGTTCACGAATGTAGACCAAGCGAAAGCGTGATCCGAGTCTTCATGTGCCGGAAGCGGCACTACGCTTCCGAGAGCAATCTGAATCTCCGCGCCAAGACTTGCCGAGACTCCTTCGCTCACCTTGTCGAAAAGCAAGGGCAGCTCCTTCTTCAATTTTGCAAGGCCGTCTTCAACCTGCTTGCGGCCAACCTCCTTGAGTTCCTCGAACTGCGAATGGCTTATCGACAGCGGCGCCGTACTCCGAGCTACCTGCACTCTGAAGACGCGAGTGAGTGGCGGTATCTCCCCACGGAGCGCAATCGGGATATCGCTCTCGGCGATGAAGACAGCGAGCTGTTCGTTATTGGGCCAGATGAACTGCTTCTGGAACTCGTAGACTGTCCTGAGTTCTGGAGTGAGCGCTACAAAGCCGTCCGGCGGTGGGATCTCGAGCTGCGTTCCGCCAACAGAAACCGACACACCCCCCACAGGCGGCGCAAGGCAAGTTGCGGTGGCGAGCGCTAGAACTGCGAGAGCCCTACCGGGTGCGCCTACTCTTCGAGTCTTCAAGGTCGTATTCCTGGCTCTCGGCTGATTCGTGGATGGGGTCTCATCTTCCGGATCTTCGCTGTGATTTCTGGGGGTCGGACAAGTTGGCGCCTATTTGGGGGAGAGCGGACGTTCCACGCGCAGGTCGAACTCCCAGTCGTAGGTGTACCCCGGGAACTCGATGGGAACCGTGAAGGAGGCGCTGATGCGGATCCTGCCGCTAGGCAGTTCAACCTCGACAATCCCTGCATCGATTGGTAAATCGAGCTCGCGCGCCTTGCTGACCAGGCGTTGCTTGAGCAGCGAGGCGGGCGTGTCACCAGCCTCCTTCGCCTGCTCGACCATATAGTCGTAGAGTTCGGAAGCTGCGGTTTTCGCGGGCAAGAGCTTCCAGAGAACGAACAGTGTCGGCAAGGCGAACATCGCGAAAACGGTGACAAGTAAGATGCAGCCCACTCTCACTGCACCCGCCTGCCTCTGGCGATCCATTATCGGTCTCCTCTTTGCGAACTTGGTTTGCCAGTTTAGCCTGCGCCTTGCAGATCGCGCCGGCTGCCGCTACCTACAACACTTGTGCGCACCCTCGCTGCGGGCGCGGAAGCCCCAGCCGCTGCGTGTTCGCCCTCAGGTTTGTTACCGGTGGCAGGTGATGCACTCGCGCGCCCCGATCGGTGCGGCGTTCGGCCCCCGGAAAACTGAGTGCCCCGGGGCTTGCCGTCGGACCAGGCCTCATGGCTCCTGTGGCATCAACCACAGACGAAGCGAATGCCCCTTGCCATCGATATTGCCCAATTTGCGCTTCGCGCCGGGTGATAAGGCGACGCTTGGCTGTCGCATCAGCAAACGTAATCGACGAGGTGTTCCCTCAAGAGTGGTTCGCTCGCGGCAGCAAAGTCACTGACAGCCCAAAATGGTCGGACAGTCTTCGATCGGGCCTGGGTGCGTTCGGCCACCTGGCGGTCGATTCCACGCGCCAGCTTGAATCACTCCTGGCGCAGATGTGGTCGATGCAAGCGGAGGGCGCGGAATCGCGTCGGATCGGATCGCCATCCGCCGCGGTAAGGGCAACGAGCCCAGCATCCAGCAGAGCACTTTCGAGTGCGATGCGATTCGCACGTGAGCCATAGTAGCGAGGGCCACCCCGAACCAGATCCTGATTCAAGTCACCTAGAACGAACAACTCGACGTCCGGGTCGTTCCGCCGGATCGCCATCCAGTCTGCGGATTGGACAGAAAGCGCCGCGCGAAATGCGACGCTACCCTTACTCGGAAAGCCCCGCCACTGGCTACCGAGCCAAGGGAGAACTGTCCCAAAGACGATGAAAGGGGGGCCGGATTCGGGTCTGATGCGAGCCGCTGCCGACCTCGCCGGATCGGACGTCGGCAGCGGATCCAGTGGGAACCGTGACCAGAGGGTCACCCAGCGGTGCTTCTCCTCGTGAAGGCCATCACGGCCGCTTGCGGAGGAGCGGGAGAAAGCATGACCTGGGTTGAAGTCATCATGCGTTTCCGTGAGGACCCACACATCAGCCCGCTCGCGGGTAGTGTGCAGGACAAGGCCGCGCGCCGGTGAGGCGCAACGGGCAGTGCGACATTCCATGTGGCCAGCTTTAGCACCACCTACGTCTCCTCATCGTCTCAGACAAGCCTGGGCCTGAGGCACAGTGCTCGATACCAAGTCGGCAAAGCCGAAGCGCTGTGTCCGAATTCAACCGCCTGGTCGACATGACTCGCTTCAGACTCTGCGCCTTGGAAGATGAATCTTGTCCCACTCGGGCGCGTAGGCTTCGGGTTCCTGCATCTTGTATACCTCTTCGACAGGCATACTTCCGATCTGCTGCTTAACGACAGCTTGTTGCTCTTTCATCAGGGCTTCGACGGCAATAGCCACTGCTTGGCAGAGCTCCCGTACACGCGCGGCATTCTCGCCACTGAACACCAACGTACGCGCCTGGAGAGTGCCGATGCCACCAATGGCGGGCTGCCCTGGAGCCTCACGAACATGCACGGTGACGTGGTTCTCCTCGAGAGCGTTCACGGAATGTGCAGCGTACTTGTCGCGAATCACCCGAAGAAAGTCGTGAATCGCCCGCAGGTCTCCCGGGAGGGCCTTCACAACGCCAGCGTCGAGCCTCGGGCGGACCCCACTCGTGAAGCACCGTGAGTAGCGAATTGCAATGGCAGTCGAAAGCGCGTCGACTAGAACATAGCCTTTAGGCGACTGCGGATCGACTGCTTCGAGCTGCTTGCAGAAACCGATTGTTGTCTCGAGGTCATACTTCGCCCCTGCGAGGTCAGCGAGCGTTGCCGCCTCTCTTGACATGACTAATCTGGGGCTCCAAGTCGCCATCTTAGTATGCTCCGAATGACGTCAAGCGTATCCTGAACAACCGAGCGTCAGCAGAATCCGCCGTCACCTCCTTCAGTTGTCCCTTCTGGGTGCTCGGACAGCTGAAACAAACAACGAAGCGTCCCAAAAGCTGCGCGCGACGATCTTCTTTAGATCGCGACAAGCATTCGCTCATTTGCCGGGTCGGAGTGACTCGTCTAGACGGTCGCAGTAGTAGGTGTAATAGCCACGCAACGTCCCCATGCATGACTCCGCCAAATCTAAGACATCGTCGGTTCCGGCTGCGGCGAGTGCTGCTCGAACCTCGGAAGTGCGACCACGAAAAATGTAGCGCGTCTTGTCTTCTATGGACCTCATCCAAACATCTTCCTTGGGTAGATGGATGGACATGCCGGGGCGGGGGCACCGCTCCCGGTTTGGGTCATCGATCTTCGCCGTGCTCTCCACCTTAAGGGCTAGCTCCGCACCGGTGTCCGTCTTGCCGAAGGGAATGATCTGGCTGTGGCGAACGTCGACCAGGAATGGATGCTCGTGGTAGTCGGACCGTCGCAGCTTTTTGAAGAGCGATGAGGTCGGCGTCCATCCAGGAAACTGCGCGGGGATCCACTTCTTGCCAGTGACTTGCGAGAATTCGTGACGACAGATCTCTGTAAGCTGCTGCGTGAGGCCTATGAACTCTCTAAGCGCTCTCCGTAGTTCGGCAGGGTTAGCCTGAGCTAGCCTGAGCTTTCCGAACGCGTGCTCAAGATCGCGGAAGACGATTGCACTGTCCCTGGGAGGCGCTGCTCGAGTCATGGAAGTGGCTGGAGCGGCGCCTGGCAGATTATGGGCGGCACGCCGCGGCCGGGCGCCGCTGCTGAATACGCCCGTTCGATCGAACTGCCAAGTGGTGCTTCCGAACGAGTCGACGAGGGAGGGATTCATGGCAATCAGCATTTGCAGGAGACATCCAAGGAGCTCCGAAGGGGTGGATAGCCGGAAGAGCTCTCATGCCAACAGGCCTGCCGATTCGAGCTGACCGCGGAATATCTTCGCCCCGTATCCGCTGACTCCGCCGTCTGGAAGTCGCTCGAGCGCAACGTGAAGCGCCAGAAGCTGCTCGCAGCTAAAACTCCTCAAAGGGGCACGTCGGAGAGCTGCTTCGGTGTCGGTCGTGGGTATTACGACGCCGAACCACGGCTCAGGCTCGGAAAGGGCGAAGACGAACACTAGACCGCTCCAAGAGTCGAACCAGAACTCCTCGCCTGCGGGGGTCAACTTGTAGCCACCGGAGAAAGATCCGAAGAACGCCGGGGAGCACTTCGGATCCGACCGCACCAATGCACCGTCGACGGTTGCGCGAACCAGTTGAATGGTGTCCTGGGTATCGGCGGAGCTGGGAAACTCGTACTGATGCTCGACTCGGTTTCTCCGGTCGACCGCTCGGGCAAGAGCGTCGGCGGCGAGTTGGTCAAAGATCCCTCGACGAACTAAGAGCGCTGCCTTCGACTCAGCATCTCGAGGCGCATCGCTGCAGAACGCGAAGCCGTCGCGGCGAAGATATTGATCAACCAAGTTAGACAGTCCCCGTCTCGCATTCATTAGCGCAGAGACAAGAAACCGCGCCTTGTCTTTCCCGTCAGGCAGTGCGGCGGCCGCGTTAACATCCAGAATGGCCCACTCAACAAAGACAGAGAAGTCGCACCCCTGCGGCTCCATGAAGGTTGTTGTCCGAGAAAACTGGTCGGCTGAGTTTGATTCCACCGCCGTGAGCGCATCGGCTGGGTCGAGGACCTCAATAGTGGTGCGAGGGGCCG
The DNA here is from genome assembly GCA_018057705.1 of Thermoanaerobaculia bacterium. Taxonomy (NCBI): domain Bacteria; kingdom Pseudomonadati; phylum Acidobacteriota; class Thermoanaerobaculia; species Thermoanaerobaculia bacterium. The sequence continues at coordinate 11,257 of JAGPDF010000013.1, forward strand.
CGTGTGCAGGGGCCATGGTTGATATGCCGCTTAACGGACCTGGAGCTGAGCGTCACGGCACCATGCCGAACCGGAGAAGCCGGACGCCCGCTCGTGCGACTGGAAACGTCGTGTCACCATCATGCTGTAGAGGGTAACATCACGTTAACTGAGCGGCGCTGCAAGCCGAAGCGGACCGGGCTCCGCTCGCGTTGCCCGCAGCGAGAAGATGCTATCGTAATGTGCTAGCATCGAACCGTGAACGCGAGGCATCGGAAGACGCTCGCGGCAATCTTCGCGCGGCCGACGTTGGCTTCGATTCCCTTCGTGGACATCGAGGCGTTGTTCATTGCTCTGGGTGGGTCCGTCGAAGAGCGCGCGGGATCGCCGGTGAAAGTCGAGCTTGCTGGAGAGACATGGCGCTGCCACCGGCCGCACCCGGGCAAGGAAGCGGAGCGCTATCAGGTCGAGGAGGCGCGGGAGTTGCTGGAGAGAGCGGGGGTGCATCCATGAACACGATGACGCACAAGGGTTACCTGGCGCGGGTCGAACTTGACGACCGGGACAACATCTTCGTCGGGCGCATCCTCGGCGTGCGCAGCATCATCAGTTTCCACGGTGAGACCGTCGCCAAGCTGCGCTCCGAGTTCAGGAAGGCCGTCGAGGACTATCTGGCCGAGTGCGCGGAGGCGGGGATCAAGCCGGAGAAGCCGGCTTCGGGGAAGCTCCTGCTGCGGGTGCCGCCCGAAGTCCACGGGCGGGCTCTCGTCGTCGCCCAGGCGGCGGGGAAGAGCCTGAACCAGTGGGCGACCGAGGTCCTGCAGCGCGCTGTGAAGGCCGGCGGCTGACCGCGTCATGGCGCCTTCAGGAGAAGCGATGACAGGCCAGGCTCTCGGCGCCGCGGTGATCTCCGGCGCGGGCTCCGGCATCGGCCGGGCGGCGGCCCTGGCGCTCGCGCAGCGCGGGCATCCGCTGGTCCTCCTCGGCCGCAGTGCCGGGCCGATCGACGCGACGCTTCGCGTCGCGGGCGGTAAAGGGATCGCGGTGGTCGCTGATGTGCGGGATGCCGGCGCGGTGCAGGCGGCGGTCGAGCAGGCGCGCGCCGCCGGTTTCCGGCCGCAGGTGGTGGTTCCTTCGGCGGGGGTCGCCCGCGTCGCGTCTTTCGGGGAGCTCACCCCCGAAACCTGGCGCGAGTCGCTGGAAACCAACCTGCTGGGAGCTGTTTTCCTTTACCGGGCTTGTCTTCCCGACCTTCTCGAACGCGGCGGGCACCTCTTCGCCTTGCTTTCGGTGGCGGCGAAGAAGGGTTTCCCGGACTGGTCGGCCTACGCGGCGAGTAAATGGGGGCTGCGTGGCGCGGTCGCTGCCTTGCGCGAGGAGCTTGCGGGCTCGGCGGTGCGGATCACCGAGATCTACCCGGGAGCGACCGACAGCCCGCTCTGGGAAGGCGTGCCGGGGGAGTGGAATCGGGCGTCGATGATCTCCCCGGAGGCGGTTGCCAAGGCGATCGTCTGGGCGCTGGATGCGGATCCGACGACCAGCGTCGAGGAGATCCATCTGCAGCCGAGGGGCGGTAATCTGTAGGCGATCGAGGCGCTCCGGGCCCTCCAGGCCCTCGGATATCTCTGAGCGCTCAGAGGGCGGTCGACGCACCGGCGCCGCGCTGGGCGCCCGTGCGTTGACAGGCTTCGCGTCCAGTTCGTAGACTTCTCATTTGAAAGGGGTTAATCGTGAACTCGGGGGTTCCTGACAGCCTTTCCCTGGACGGCACGGGGCGGCGTTTCGGCATCGTCGCGGCGCGTTTCCACGGCGCGGTGGTGGATCGTCTCCTCGCCGGCGCCGAGAGCGCGCTGCTCGCCCATGGGGTCACGGCGGCCGATATCGAGGTCGTCCGGGTGCCGGGCGCCTGGGAGATCCCTGCCGGCCTCGACGCCCTGGCGCGCAGCGGCCGGTTCTCGGCGCTCATCGCCCTGGGCGTCCTGATCCGGGGCGGAACGCTGCACTTCGAGGTCATCGCCAACGAGTGCAGCCGCGGCATCGCGGAGGTCTCGCTGCGTCGTGAGCTGCCGGTCGCCTTCGGCGTGCTGACCTGTGAGACGATGGCGCAGGCGGTGGCACGGGCCGGCGGGGAAGAGGGCAACAAGGGCGAGGAGGCTGCCCTGGCGGCGCTCGAAATGGCGAGTCTGCTCGACCGCCTTCGCCAACACCGGGCTTCCTGACCACCATCACTCGAGTCGGTAGCTCTCGTCCGCAAGGACGGAAAGGCTCTTTGAAGAGGGGTTCTGTTCGTGGGAAAACGTAGGATGGCAAGAGAGATGGCCCTGCAGATGCTCTTCCAGCGCGACCTGGGCGCCTCTGCCTTGCCCGACGTCCTGCGGACGTTCGACCCCGAGGACTACCTCCGGCAGCTGCGGGCCGACGAAGTCGAGACGCGGGAGGCAGAGCCCGAGACTCCGGCGCCGCCGCTGCGGCCGGTGCCGCGACCCGACGAGATCCAGGACGCCTTCCTCTATGCCGGCCGCCTGGTCGAGGGGGTCGAGAGCCACCGCGAGCAGATCGACGACCGGATCCGCGCCCAGGCGGAGAATTGGCGCCTCGAGCGGATGCCGTCCGTGGATCGCAACATCCTGCGCCTCGCCATCTACGAGATGTGGCACCAGAACGACGTGCCCAAGCTGGTCGTGGTCGACGAGGCGGTCGAGCTCGCCAAGCGGTTCGGCTCCGAGCAGTCGGGCCGCTTCGTGAACGGCGTCCTGGATGGCCTCATGAAGAACGAGCCGATGCCCGGGAGCCTGCGGTGATGCGCGCTCCGGCCGGACCGGTCGCGCACGGCAAGTTGCGGGCATCGCAGGGGTCGCGGGTGTCGAGGATCTGGCGGGTGCGGCTCGCCGCGATCGGCCTGTGCGGTGCACTGCTCTCCTCCCTTCCGGCTGGCGCCGCGACCCATGTCGTGCGCGGCACCGACAGCGCTACCATGCTGATCCCGGCTGGTGTGCAGGTCGAGTCGTATGCGAACTCGGGGTATCGCCTGGTCGTCGCCGACGCGGTGGCGCAGGTCGAGGTCGACCTCGCGCCGCTCGCCAGCCGGCAGCGATTCGAGGAACGGGCGCTGCCCGCGGCGAGCGGTCCCGAAGCGCGCCTGGCGCGCGCCGTCGCCGCCGGGTCGAAGACGCGCTTCGAGGCGGTGTCGCGGATCCTCGGCTGGATCTCCGCCAACGTGCGCTACGAGCTCGACCGCACCCAGGCCCAGGATCCCCGGTCGGTGCTCGAGCGGCGCTCGGCCTATTGCACGGGCAACGCGCGACTCGCGGTGGCGCTGCTCGACGCGCTCGCCATCCCTGCCCGGGAGATCGCCGGCTACGTCGTGGACGATTTCTCCGGTGGTGCGGCCGCAGGTTTTCATCGTTGGATCGAAGTCTTCTACGACGACCGCGGCTGGGTCTTTTCGGACCCCCTGGCCAGCCACAATTTCGTCGCGGCGACCTACCTCCGACTCGCCTCGAGTGTCGTCGAGAGCGATCTGCCCGGTCCCGCGCTGATGCTCTCGCGCGACAACCGCCTCGAGGAGATCGACCAGCTGGCCCAGACGCCGGCCCGGCTCGTGCTGGCGCGCGCCAACGGCGCCGGCCGGCGCTCGGCGGCGCTGCGCGTGCTCGTTCCGGGCTTTCCCGACGGCGAGGCCGAGCTGATCGGTCCCGGCAGCCGGAGATCCCAGAGCGTGCGCGGCGGCACGGCGGTCTTCCTCGGCCTGGCGCCGGCGACCTACGAAGTGCAGATTCGCGAGCGGGGGCGACTGGAAGCGACTCGACGGATCACGATCGATGGACCCGTACTGGCGGATGTCGTCATCGCCTCGGCGACCGGTATCGCAGCGGGAGGGGGAGTGGGAGAGGGCGACGGCAGGCAATGAACGGCTACGAGCACAAGCAGATCGAAGCGAAGTGGCAGGAGCGGTGGGAGCGGCAGCGCGCGTCGGAAGTCGATCTCAAGAACTCGCGCGAGAAGTACTACATGCTCATGATGTTCCCCTATCCGTCCGGAGACCGGCTGCACGTCGGTCACGGGCGCAACTACATTTTGGGCGACGCCCTCTACCGCTACCTGCGCATGCGCGGCCGGCGGGCGCTCAATCCGATGGGCTGGGACTCGTTCGGTCTTCCGGCGGAGAACGCGGCGATCCAGCGCGGCATCCATCCGCGCGACTGGACGCTCGACAACATCCGCGTCATGAAGAGCCAGTTCCGCAAGTGGGGGATCCTCTACGACTGGTCGAAAGAGATCACCTCCTGCCTTCCGGACTACTACAAGTTCAACCAGTGGCTCTTCCTGCAGATGCTGGAGAAGGGGCTCGCCTACAAGCGCCGCGCACCGGTCAACTGGTGTCCGAGCTGTCGCACGGTGCTCGCCAACGAGCAGGTCGTCGAAGGCGCCTGCGAGCGCTGTGGCACGGCGGTCGAGCAGCGCGAGCTCGAGCAGTGGTTCTTCCGCATCACGCAATACGCCGATCGCCTGCTCGCCGGGCTGGACGGCCTCGGCGGCTGGCCGGACAAGGTGAAGGCGATGCAGCGCAACTGGATCGGGCGCTCCCAGGGCGGCGAGATCGACTTCGCGGTCGTGGGACGCGCCGAATCGATCACCGTCTTCACCACGCGGCCCGACACCATCCACGGAGCGACCTTCCTCGTGCTCGCGCCCGAGCATCCGCTGGCCGCGACGCTCATCGCCGGACATCCGGAGCGCGAAGCGCTCGCGGCATGGATCGAGAAGGTCCGCAAGACGCCGCGCATCGAGCGCGAGGGCGAGAGCTCTCCCAAGGAGGGGCGCTTCACTGGTGCGATGGCGACCAATCGCGCGACCGGCGAGGCGATTCCCATCTGGCTCGCCAACTACGTCCTGCCCGACTACGGCAGCGGTGCGATCATGGCCGTGCCCGCCCACGACGCCCGCGACCTCGCGTTCGCCCGCCAGGAGAAGCTCGCGGTGCGGCTGGTCTACCATCCCGACCGGCCGCCCGGGGGACCGGACGCAGCGCTGCTGGCGGAGGAGATGGCGGCGCCGATCCTGCACGAAGGGCGCATCCGCGGCTGCGGGCAGTTCGACGGCCTCGCCGACGGCCCTGAGACCATCCAGCGCTTCATCGACTGGATGGAGAAGGAAGGCTGGGGGCGCGCCAAGGTGACCTACCGCCTGCGCGACTGGCTGATCTCGCGACAGCGCTATTGGGGGACGCCGATCCCGGTCGTCTATTGCGACGCCTGCGGCATCGTGCCCGTGCCCGAGAGCGAGCTGCCGATCGAGCTGCCCTACGACGTCGAGTTCACCGGCAAGGAGGGCAATCCGCTCTCGCGCTGCGAGTCGTTCGTGAACACGACCTGTCCGCGGTGCAAGGCACCGGCCCGTCGCGAGACCGACACGATGGACACGTTCGTCGACAGCTCCTGGTACTACCTGCGCTACCTTTCGCCGCGCGATCCGCAGCGCATCTTCGATTCCGAGATCGCGGCGCGATGGGCGCCTGTCGACCAGTACATCGGCGGTATCGAGCACGCGATCCTGCACCTGCTCTATGCGCGATTCATCTGCCGGGTGGTTCACGACATGGGTCTGGTGCCGTTCGAGGAGCCGTTCACCAACCTCTTCAACCAGGGAATGATCACCCGCTACGCCGAGAAGACCGGGCGGGTGGAGAAGATGTCGAAGTCCAAGGGCAACGCGGTTTCGCCGGATCCGCTGATCGACGAGATGGGCGCGGACACGGAACGCGTCTACACTCTCTTCCTGGGCCCGCCGGAGGACGAAGTCGAGTGGAGCGACGAGGCGGTCTCCGGGGCCTACAGGTTCCTGAATCGCATCTGGCGGGTGGCCGAGCGGCTGCACGACTGCCCGCCGACCGCGCCCTCCGATGACGCCCTGGAGCGCCTGCGCCACGTCACCATCCAGCGCGTGACACGGGATCTCGATCGCTTCAAATTCAACACGGCGGTCGCCGCGCTGATGGAGTTCCTGAACGGTCTGACGCGCGCCGTGGAGGAGAAGACGGCGTCGAAGATCTGCTGCGAGGCGGCGATCGACACGCTGGTGCAACTGCTGCATCCGATGGCGCCGCACATCACGGAGGAGATCTGGGAGATGCGCGGCAACGGGCAGTCGCTGCTCGAAAGCGATTGGCCGGTGCTCGACGAGGCGAAGCTCCAGCGGCAGCAGTTCCTGCTCGTCGTCCAGGTCGACGGGAAGCTCCGGGACCGCATCGAAGTGGAGAGCGCCTGGGGCGAGAAGGAGGTCCGGCGGGCGGTACTCCTTAGCCCGAAGGTGCGGGAGCACCTCGGAGGCAGGGAGATCGAGAAGTTCGTGTTCATTCCCGGACGGCTGGTGAACGTGGTGACTCGAAAGGACATGCCGGCATGAAGCGCTTTCCCCGTTCCGCCTTCTTTCTCCTCCTCGTCACCCTGGCCGGCTGCGGCTACTCGCTGGTCGGCAGGGGTTCGAACATTCCGGAAGAGGTCCGCCGTGTGCAGCTGGTGCCGCTCGAGAACGCCACGCCGCGCAGCCAGGTCGATCAGATCCTGACTCGCGCCCTGACGACCGAACTGGTCAATCGTCGCCGTTTCGAGGTGCTGAGCTCCGCGGAGGGTTCCGATGCCGTTCTCGCCGGCAAGGTGACCTCGTTCACCCTCAGTCCGGTGACCTTCGACAGCGAAGGACGAGCGACCGAGTACGAGATTGCCATCGTGGTGAGCGTGACGTTCAAGCAGGTGGGGACGGAGGTCCTGCTCTACGGCAACGACAACTACCTGTTCCGCAGCAGCTACGAGGTTCAGGCCTCGGAGCTCGGCTTCCAGGACCGCGAGACGCCGGCCATCGAGGCCACGGCGAAGGACTTCGCCGAGTCTCTCGTGACCGATCTGCTCGAAGGCTTCTGAGGAGGGGTTGCGGCATGGACCGGCGACCCGAGGGGGTCGCCGGGGTCCGGAGCATCTTCTTCTGCTTCTTCTTCTGTTACTGGGCCTTGCGCAGCGAAGCCACCAGGCGGGACTTGGTCCGCGCCGCAGTGTTGCGATGAATGATGCCCTTCTGGGCCGTCGAGTCCACGACCTTGATGGTCAGCGGCAGGAGCTCTTGGGCCTTCTTCTCGTCGCCCGAAGCGACCGCTGCGCGCAGCTTCTTGACGGCGGTCCGCATCCGCGAGCGCATCGTACGATTCTTGATCCGCTGAGCCTCAGACTTTTCGGCGCGCTTCTTGGCCGACTTGGTGTTCGCCATGGTGAACCCTTTCGCTTCGATCTAAGAGAATGCCCAGTCCGGGCAAAACGGGATTCTACTACTTCCGGCCTCCGGGATCAACGCCAAGGCTCTGCAGTCGCTGTTTGGCCAGGTTGGCTTCGTCCGAGGACGGAAAGCTCTTGACCACGTTCTGCAGCTGCACGATACCGTCCTTCTTCTGTCCCTGCTCGAGGAGCGCGAAGCCCTTCTTGAGCAGCGCGCTCGCCGTCTTGTCGCTGCGCGGGAACTGCTTCAGCACCCGGTCGTACTCGGCGATCGCCTCGACGTACTTCTGCTGGCGGTAGAAACACTCGCCGATCCAGTAGATGGCATTGTCCGTCAGGTCGGTATCGGGAAATGCCTCCAGGTACTGCTTGAAGCCGAGCATCGCGAGGTCGTAGTTGCCGCGCAGATAATCGCTGTAGGAGGTCTGATAGAGAGTCTCCGGATCCGAGCTCACCGCGGCCGAAGGCTGCGATCCGTCCGCCGCCGCGCCCGGAATCAGGGGAGCTGTGCGCGAGGCTTTGAGGTCCTGGTTCGTGGCGGCGATCTGCTGTGAGACCTGCGCCAGACGGTAGTTGGTGTCCTCGAGCTTGTCCTGCAGCTGGGCGATCTGGGCCGAAAGGCTGTTGATGTCCAGCCGCATGTCGGCTTCGGCCTTGAGCAGCGCGTCGGTCTGGCGCTGGATCGTCGCCTCGAGCTGGGCCACTTCCTGTTTGCTCGAGCCTTGCTGCTGCAGCTGCGACGCCTGCTTCTGGACGTCGGCGATCTGGTCGCTCAGCGCGTCGATGTCGGTCGAGGAGACGCAGCCACCGATCGCCACTCCGGCGGCGATCAGGGCTGCGAAGGCTGCGCGCTTTTGCAGAATCGTCCTGCCGGCCTGGTTCATTCCGGGCAACGATCGCACCTCAACCGACGTTCGTGCGTCCGGTGACGACGAAGTGGGCCCTGCGGTTCATGGCCCAGCAACTCTCGCTGCTCGCGGTGCACTGCGGACGCTCCTCGCCATAGCTGATCGAACGCATCCTGGACGCGGCGACGCCGAGGGAAGTGATGTAGTCGCGGGCCGATCCGGAGCGCCGGGCGCCGAGCGCGAGGTTGTATTCGTTGGTGCCGCGCTCGTCGCAGTGGCCCTCGATCGTCACTTCGAACTCGGGGTGGGCACGCAGCCAGTCGGCGTTCGCCGCCAGGCGGGCGCGGGCGTCGTCGCGCAGGTCGGCCTTGTCGTATTCGAAGAAGACGTCGCCCAGGAGGCCCTGCTTGACCAGGTAGTCGTTGATCTTCGCGAGATCGGGGTCCTTCAGCGGGTCGTTCTCGGTCGGGTCCACGACCGCCGGGCGCGCCTGCGGATTGACGTCGGTGGCGGGCGGCGGCGTGGCCACAGTGTTCGCATCGACGTCGCTGGTTTTCGGAGCCTTCTTGGCGCAAGCCGTCACGACCATGGAGAGTGCCAGCAGGGCTGTCCAGAGGATTCGACGCGTGTTCATTTTCATCTCCTTGGTGTTGGACCGGAACGGGGACTCCTGTGGAGTCCGAAGCCGCTTGAAATCTAGCACATGCAAGTTGGAATCCAGCCCTGGATCGCGCTCAGGGAAGATATCCGGACCAGTCGGGCGCGCGATTCGCGCCTTCGAATGTGAGCTGCTCCGCAGGCGCCCCGTAGCGCGCCTCCATGACGAAGATCTGGACGCCGCCGGCCCGGGTCGAGCTGAAGGCGAGCCGCCGCCCATCCGGTGAGAAGACGGGCGTTTCGTTGCTGCCGCTGCCGTCGGTCAGGCGCTGGGTGGCGAGCGTCACCAGATCCACCAGGGCGAGATCGAAGCGGTTCTGCTGGGCGCGGGTGGCGTAGGCGATGCGCGTGCCGTCCGGGCTCCACGAGGCGCCGTCGTTGTAGTCGCCTTCGAAGGTGACCCGCCGGAGATTCGTGCCTTCGGCATCGACGACGTAGATCTGCGGCGAGCCGGAGCGGCTGGACGTGAAGGCGATCTCGTTGCCGTTCGGGCTCCATGCCGGGTTGGTGTCGATGCCGGGCGAGCTGGTCAACTGCCGGAGGTCGCTGCCGTCACGCCGGCAGGTGAAGATCTCGATGTTGGCGCCCAGACCGCGCGCGAACGCGAGACGGCGACCGTCCGGCGAGAAGGTCGGCGAGGTGTTGAGCGAGCCGCTGGTGACGACCGGCGACTTGCGGCCGCTCAGGATATCGGCGAGGTAGATCGCCGGGCCTTCGCCGCCGAAGAAGGAGACGTAGGAGAGCACGTCGCCCGTAGGGCTCCAGGCGGGCGAGAGGGAGATCGAACGGTGGCCGGTGATCCGCCGCTGGTCGAAACCGTCGTAGTCCATCAGATAGATCTCCTTCTCACCGTCGCGATCGGAGGAGAAAGCGATCGAAGTCAGGGCGATTCCGCGCTTGCCGGTGAGGTAGAGGATGATCTCGTCGGCGAAGGTGTGCGCGATGCGGCGCGCCAGGTCGAAGGTGCCCCGATAGCGCTTGCCGACGATCGGCTGGCGACTTGCGAGGTCGATGAGGCGGCCTTCGATGACCAGCCGGTCACCGTCCAGTTTGATCTCGTTCTGGAGCAGCATCTCGGCGCCCAGGGAGCGGTACTGGTCGGCATCGTGCGCGAGGTCGCCCGTGAGTGTGAGCACCGCGAGCTCGTCGGCTTCCTGCAGACGGAAGATGCCGCTCTTCTCGAGATCGTTCCGCAGTGTCTGGTCCACGGTGCGCGCGGCGTTCCCGGCGGTGCCCTGGAGCGCAGCCAGGTTGCCGAGCGCGGGCACGGCGAGGACGATCTGGGCGCGGGTCGAGCCGTCCGGCATGACGATGGTGATCGTCGTCCCGCTCGCTCCGGGGCCGGCGGGCGCCGTTCCGGTTGCCGGCGTTCCCGGAGCTCCAGCAGAAGGGGGCGCCGGTTGGGGGGGGGCGGCGGGGGGAGCGGCCTCGACCGGCGGCTGCTGCGCCTGTGCTGCCCAGCAGGCCGCGGAGATCAGCACGACTCCGGCGGCTCGGTTCCATCGCGAGTGGATCATGGTCGAAGGGTCCTCATCGGAAGATCAGGTTGACGCCGAGCGAACCCTCGCGGAAGGCGCGCGGGAGCGGCGGCAGGGGAGTCGAGGATTGCACGGCGCGCAGCGCCGCGAGATCGAAGGAGTTGATGCCGGAGGAGGTCGCGATGCGCACTTCCACGATCCTGCCGTCGCGCTGGATTCGATAGTGCACCGTCGCCTCGACGCCCGAGCCAACCATCGGCCTCACCCAGTTGCGCTGGATCATCGAGAGCATCTGGTCGACATAGTAACCGTAGACGAAATCGGGGTTGTCGAGGCCGGCGACCGCGGCGCCGAGCGCGAGCGCGTTCGTGCTGCCGCGCTCGCTGCCCTGGACTTCAGGCTCGGCGGCCGGCGCCGCGGGCTGCGGGGCGGGTTTCGTCGCGGCAGGGGCCGGACCCGGTTTGGGCGCGGGCTTCGCTGCCGCGGGCTCGCGCAGGGTGGGCGTGTCGGGCGGCGGGGCGATCTCGGGCGGCGCCGGCTTGGGCTCCGCCTTTGGCGGCTCCGGCGCCGGGGGTGGGGGTGTCGACGGCCGGGGCCGCTCGACGCCGAGCCGTGCGGCGGGGACGATCTGCACCGCGACGTACTCGATCGGGGGCTTGTGCTCGGGCTCGAGGCGGGGCAGCACCAGGGCCGCGATGGCCAGCAGCGCGTGCAAGCCGAAGGCCGCCAGGGCGCAGCGCGTCAGGAGGGCGCCTTCCCGGTCGGTCTGGCGGCGCTCGAGCACTCCGGTGACCGCGTACGTCGAGGTCACTGCCGTTTGGGCTCCGGTTTCTCGGTGACCATGCCCACCTTGCCGATGCCGCCGCGATGCAACGTGTCGAGGACGTCGATGACCTTGCCGTAAGGGGTGTCGCGGTCGCCCTTGAGAAAGACGGTCTCGTTGGCGCGGCCGCGCAGCATCGGGGTCAGAACTTCGACCAGTTTGGTCGGGTGGATCGGGCGGTCCTTGAGGTAGATGAGGCCTTCGCGGTTGATCGACAGCACCACCGGATCCTCGCCGCGGACCGGCAGCGGCGGCGCCTCCGCCTTCGGCAGCGCGACCTCGATCCCCTGGTGCAGCATGGGTGCGGTCACCATGAAGATGATCAGCAGAACCAGCATCACATCCACCAGGGGAGTGATGTTGATCTCCGAGAGGATCGAGTCGTCGTCCTGGGTGAACCCGCCGGTCGAGCCCAGGAAGGCCATCAGGTGAAATTGCGCTCGGTCAGGTTCAGGAACTCGAGGGCGAAGTCCTCCATCTGGTGGCGCAGGCGCTTGAAGCGGCCGGCGAGGAAGTTGTAGCCCACCAGGGCAGGAATCGCCGCGCCGAGTCCGGTGGCGGTGTTGATCAGCGCCTCGGCGATGCCGGGGGCGACCGCGACCAGGGAGGTGGATCCCGTACGTCCGATGTCCTCGAACGCCCCCATGATGCCCCACACCGTGCCGAACAGGCCGATGAACGGGGTCACCGCGGCCGTCGTCCCGAGGAAGGTGGCCGATTTCGTGAGGATCTCGAGCTCGCCGGTGAGAGCTCGCCGGAGCGTCCGCTCGACGCTGGTCAGGGAGCGGATCTGGTACTGCCCACGTGCCGTCGAATCCTCGGGCTGGGCGCGAATCTGGTGGTCGATCTCCGCGTAGCCGGCCTGAAAGATTCCGACCAGGGGCGAAGAGGCGAGCTTGGCGGTGGCGGCGCTGACCTCGCTGAAGCGTTTGCTGGCGCGGAAGATCTCGAGGAACTTGCGGCTCTGCCGGTCGGCGCGCCGCAGGTGGAGGATCTTCCAGAGAAAGATCGCCCAGGAGCCGATCGAGAAGCACAGCAGCAGCCCGAGCACCACCTGGGCCATCGGCCCCGACTGGCCGAAAGCCTCGGCGAGCCCTGTCGTCGCGGGTGTGGGGGTCTGGGCGAGCAGGGTCAGAGAGAGGATTTCAGCCATGAAGGATCGGATCTCCAGAGCCCGGAAAAGTAGCATGCCGCCGAAGAGACTGTCCACGCGCCCGACCCCGGTTTTACGAGCGCGGGGTCCGGAACGTTGACGGGACCGTCGGGTCGAGCATACCTTTGACCCGACGAGACGTACTTTCGAGAGAGGGCTCCCAGATGAAAATTGCCGTCTGCATCAAACAGGTTCCGGACACCGAGGCGCGCCTGCGGGTCGCCAAGGATGGCCGCTGGATCGACGAGGAAGATCTGCCGTTCGCCATCAACGAGAGCGACGAAGTCGCCCTCGAGGAGGCGTTGCAGATCGCCGAGAAGCAGGGTGGGGAGGTCATCGTCTTCAGTCTCGGGCCGGAGCGGGTGCGCGAAGCGCTGCGCAAGGCACTCGCCCTCGGCGCCGGACGGGCCGTGCATCTGCGTCACGAGGCGTTCGCGGGCGGCGATGCCTTCGCCACCGGGCGCGCACTCGCGGCAGCGATCCGGCGCGAAGCCTGCGACCTGGTGATCACCGGTTCGCAGTCGGACGACAACGGCTTCGGAGTCACCGGCACGATCGTCGCCGGCCTGCTCGAGTGGCCGCACGCCTGGCTCGTCATGGGGGTCGAGGTCGAGGACGGAGCGCGTACCCTCAAGGTGACGCGCGAGATGGAGAGCGGGCTCTCCGAGGTCTTCCGGGTCGCCCTGCCGGCGGTGCTGGAGGTGCAGGCGGGTCTCAACCACCCTCGCTACGCCTCCCTCAAGGGAATCATGGCGGCGAAGAAGAAGGAGATCGCGGAGCTCTCGCCCGCCGATCTCGGTCTCTCCGATCCTGAAGTGGGGCTCGCGGGCTCCCGGCTGGAGGTTCTCTCGGTCGGGTTCCCGGAGTCCGCGGTGGGGGCGCAGATCCTGAGCGGTGACGGCGCCGCCAGCGAGCTGATCTCGAAGCTGAAGAACGAAGCGAGGGTGATCTGATGGCGAAAGTCTGCGCAGTCCTGCAGCAGCGTGAAGGCAAGATTCACCGCATGGCCTGGGAGGCCGTGGCGGCCGCCCAGCAGCTCGCGGCTCTCTCCGGCGGCAAGGCCTCGGCGGTCCTCCTCGGCAGCGGCGTCGCCGGCCTCGCCGCCGAGGTCGCGGGCTGCGATCTCGAGTCGGTGCGCGTCATCGACCAGCCGATGCTCGCGGACTACACCCCGGGCGGCTATGTCGCGGCTCTCGCCGGCTGGATGGCGCTCGACCGGCCGGAGGTGGTGCTCTTCCCCCACACCTACCAGACGGTCGAGTACATGCCCCGTCTGGCGCTCGCCGCCGGCGCGGCGATCATCCCCGAGGGACTCTCTTTCGAGGCCGCAGAACCCGGCGGCGGCACCATCTGGAAGCGCCCGATCCTCGGCGGCAAGCTGCACGCCAGAGTGCGCGCCAAGGGGGACGGAGCGACGATGGTCTCCCTCCAGTCGGGCGCCTTCTCGGCGGACGCGCGGCAGGCGGGCACGGCGCCGGTCCAGGCGGTGGATCTGGACCTCGCCTCGGCCTCCGCGTGGCGGGAGATCCTCGGCGTCGAGCAGGTCGGCGGCGAGACCGTCGACCTCTCGAAGGCCGACATCATCGTGGCGATCGGCCGCGGCATCGGCGGCGCCGACAAGATGGGCCCGGTGGAGGAGCTGGCCCGGCTCCTGAAGGCGGATATCGGGGCGAGCCGGCCGGTGATCGACAGCGGCTGGCTGCCGCGCGACCGGCAGATCGGATCGAGCGGACAGACCGTCGCCCCGAAGCTCTACCTGGCCTTCGGCATCTCCGGTGCGATCCAGCATCTGGTCGGCATGAAGGGCTCCGCCTGCATCGTGGCGGTGAACAAGGATGCCGGGGCGCCGATCTTCAAGATCGCGAGCTACGGCATCGTCGGCGATCTCCACGAGGTGATCCCGGCGATGGTGGCGGCGCTCAAGGAGGCGTGAGCTGCGGTGCCAGCCGGGACAGCACCAGCGCCGCGGCGACCGTGACGTTGAGCGATTCGAGCCGGCCGGCGAGCGGAATCGTCACGCTGGCGTGCAACTGTGCGCGCGTCGGCGCGGAGAGCCCGGGGCCCTCCGCGCCGAGCGCGAGGACGATCGTTTCGGCGCTGCCTCGCGGTCCGAGCTCGGCGAGAGGCAGCGCGCCGGCATGCGCCTCGAGGCCGATCCAACGGACCTCCTGCGCTGGCGCGGCGCGGAAGCGTTCGGCGGTCGCAGCCGGCTCGGCGTGGACGGCGACCGGCACCCGCAGGAGGCTGCCCGCCGAGGCCCGGAGCGCCCGCGGATGATTGGGGTCGGCGCAGCCCGGAGAGAGCAAGAGGCCGGCGGCGCCCAGCCCTTCGGCGACGCGGGCCAGCGCCCCGAGGTTTCCCGGATCCTGGATCCGGTCGAGATAGAGCCAGATCTCGCGCGGACGCGGCGTCACCCCTTCGAGTCCTGTCCGCGGCAGGCTGCAAACGGCCAGCAGGCCGCGGGGGGAGTCGGCGTCGGCAAGCGTTTCGAGAATCCGGGCGGCGGCAACCAGCGGCGGGCGCTGCAGGCGGGCAAGAACCTCCTCGCCGCGAGCGCTGCCGAGGAACTCCTCGGTGGCGACGACCGGCTGCAGGCGAAGGCCGAGCCGAAGGGCTTCGAGCACGAGATGAGGCCCTTCGAGCACCGCCTCCGTACCCCGGCTTCGCCGCACACGGCGGAGAATCTTGATAGCCTCATTCTGCGAGCTCTCGATCATGGCGCCCGATCTTAGGGAGTTCCTCGGGGAATTCCAACGCGGTATCGAAGTCTGCGTCGCCGACTCCGGCGCCGACACCCTGCTCGGTGTCCGTGACGCTTTCCGGCGCTTCTTCCGCAGTGATTCGGGCGAGGTGGCTCCGGTCGCCGTGGTGCAGCAGGAGCTCGCGGCCCCCCTCACCGGCCTGCCGCTGTCGGATGTCGAAGCGATCGCCCGCGCGCGCCGGTCGGTGCAGCGGATGGCAGCCGAGCTCCCGGGCGTCTACCACTTCTATCTCGCCGTCGAGGCCTGCTACCACAGCCTCGACCTCGACGGGGAGACGCCGTTCTTCGTGCGCAGCTGGGCGGTGCTGCGCGGTGGGGCCGGTGAGACGCTGGGTTCCAGCGGTTCGCTGCAGCTGCCGCCGCATCTGGTCGACGGCCTGGGCATGGACCAGCTGCCACATTCGATTCCCGGCACGCGCAGGAGCGGTGGCATCGTAGCCTCCCTGACCGGTGGCCTCGAGAGCCGGCGATCCGCCGTCGCGGAGGCTACGCTGCATGCGCTGTCGACGCAGTTCTTCGGGATATTGGATACGCGGCGCACGCGCCGCTAGGCGATACGCGGCGCACGCGCCGCCAGGGCCAAGCAGCGCACAAGCCGATAGGGGGAGGGCGCGGCAACCGCCGATCTTCGATTCGGTCTGATAAAGTTATCTTTTCGGGGCACACCGTCCCTTCCTTCTACAGAGGTTCCAGCATGAGCAGCCGCGACGCCAGCCTGTTTACTTCAGAATCGGTCACCGAAGGGCACCCGGACAAGATCTGCGATCAGATCTCCGACGCCATTCTCGACGATGTCCTGCGGCAGGATCCGATGGGTCGCGTCGCCTGCGAGACTCTCGTCGCGACCGGACTCGTCGTGCTCGCGGGCGAGATCACGACCACCGGCTACGTGAACTTCTCGGAAGTGGCCCGCAAGGCGATCCGCGATATCGGCTATACCGAGCCCGGACTCGGGTTCGACTTCGAAAGCTGCGGCGTGGTGAGCGCCGTCGGCAGCCAGTCGCCGGATATCGCCCAGGGTGTCGACACGGGCGGCGCTGGCGACCAGGGCCTCATGTTCGGTTTTGCCTGCCGCGAGACGCCGCAGCTGATGCCCTTGCCGATCATGCTGGCGCACGCCCTCACCCGCAGACTCTCGGAAGCTCGACGCGGCGGTGAGCTCGCCTGGCTCCGACCGGACGGCAAGAGCCAGGTGACCGTGGAGTACGTCGACGGCAAACCGACCCGCGTCCAGGCGGTCGTGGTCTCGACCCAGCACGGGCCCGAGGTGTCGCACGCGGAGATCTGCAGCGAGGTCATCGCCAAGATCATCCACCCCGTCGTTCCGGCGGCCTATCTCGACGACCGCACCCAGTACCACGTCAACCCGACCGGGAAGTTCGTCATCGGCGGACCGCACGGCGACTCGGGGCTGACCGGCCGCAAGATCATCGTCGACACCTACGGCGGCTATGGCCGGCACGGTGGCGGCGCTTTTTCCGGCAAGGATCCGACGAAGGTCGATCGCTCGGCCTGCTACATGGCGCGGTACATCGCCAAGAATCTCGTCGCTGCCGGTCTCGCGGACAAAGTGGAAGTGCAGCTCGCTTATGCGATCGGCGTCGCGGAGCCGGTGTCGGTGCGGGTCGACACGTTCGGTACCGCGGTCGTCTCCGAAGAGAAGATCGAGCGTCTGGTGCGCAACGAGTTCAAGCTCAAGCCGCGCGACATCATCGCAACGCTCGACCTGCGCCGACCGATCTACCAGGCGACGGCGGCCTTCGGCCATTTCGGCCGCGAGGAGCCCGGCTTCACCTGGGAGAGGGTCGACCGCGCCGCCGAGCTGCGCGCCGCCGCCGGGGTGGGCGGAGCCGTGCCGGTCGCGGCCGTCTGAGCGCTCCCGGCCGTCGCCGCCCAGGCCGCCCGGCATGAACGACAAGGACGATCCCAGGCCACCGACCCCGGGGGGAGCGGACCCGCCTCCTCCCGGTCGTGGACCGGTGCGGATCCACCGCACGCAGATCGCCGCACTGCTGCGTGAGGTCGCCGTCCTCCTCGAGCTGCGGGGAGAGAATCCGTTCCGCTGCCGCGCGTTTGCCAACGGCGCGCGCGCCATCGAGGGGATGGCCGAGGATCCGTTGGACCTCTTCGAGGCCGGCACGCTCGGCGAGGTGCGCGGCATCGGTCCGGGTCTGGTCGCCGGCATCGCGGAGATCGTTCTCACCGGTTCGCTCGCCCTCCTCGCCGAGCTGCGGGCCGAGTTCCCGGCCGGAGTGCGGGACCTCCTGCGGATTCCGGGGCTCGGGCCGAAACGGTTGCACGTTCTCCTCAAGGATCTTCAGATCGACTCCCCGGCGGCGCTCGAACGCGCCTGCCGGGAGGGCCGCGTCGCGGCCCTCCCGGGGTTCGGCGCCAAGAGTCAGGAGAAGCTCCTGCAGGGACTGGGAAGCCTGCAGCGCTTCGGCGAACGGCATCTTCAACCGGCAGCGCGGGGGGCGGCGGAGGAGCTCGCGCTACACCTCCGCGCCCATCCGGCGGTCGCCGACGTCGTGATCGCGGGCAGTCTGCGGCGCGGTTGCGAGACCATTGGCGACCTCGACCTGCTGGTCAGTGTTGGCGCTTCGGACCGCTCGGCCGTCGTCGAGCACTTCCTTGCCGCACCGTCGGTACTGCAGCCGATCGAGCAGGGTGTCACGAAGGCTGCCGTGGTCGTCGCCGGCGGCCTGCGGGCGGACCTGCGCCTGGTGGAACGCGACGAAATGCCCGCGGCCCTGCTGCACTTCACCGGCAGCAAGGAGCACAACGTCCAGCTGCGCTCGCGCGCCAAGGGGTACGGCTGGACGCTCAACGAGTACGGGCTCCACGAGGGCGAGACCCGCTTCGCGCTCGACTCGGAGAGCGCCATCTACGGCAAGCTCGGTCTGTCCTTTCTGCCGCCCGAGACCCGCGAGGGGATGGGGGAGATCGAGCTCGCGGAAGCCGGTGCGATCCCGGCGCTCGTCGAGCTCGCGGATCTGCGCGGCACGCTGCATGTGCACACTGACTGGAGCGACGGCATCGCCACGCTCGAGACGATGGCGCTGGCGGCGGGCAACCTGGGTTGGGAGTACCTGGGCATCGCCGACCACTCGCGCGCCGCGGCCTATGCGCGCGGACTCGACGCCGCCCGCGTGCGGCGGCAGTGGGAAGAGATCGACCGCTGGAACGCCGCTGGCCGGAAGCCATGGCTGTTCAAGGGTACGGAATGCGACATCCTGGCCGACGGCGCGCTCGACTTCGACGACGAGCTCCTGCTCGGCTTCGACTATGTCGTCGCCTCGGTCCACAGCCGGTTCAACCTCTCGCGCGAAGCGATGACCGCGCGCTGGGTGCGCGCCGCGTCGCATCCGTGCGTGACCTTCCTCGGGCACCCGACCGGGCGTCTGCTGCTCGTTCGCGAACCGTACGACGTCGATCTCGACCGGGTGCTGCAGGCGGCGCGCGAGAACGGGGCCATTCCGGAGCTCAACGCCAACCCGCACCGGCTGGATCTCGACTGGCGCCAGCTCCGGCTCTGGCTCGCCGGTGGTGGCACGACCTCCATCCATCCCGACGCCCATTCGCCGCATGGGCTGACCGACGTGCAATACGGGATCGGAATCGCCCGCAAGGCGCTGGCCGTTCCCGGCCAGGTGCTCAACTGCCGGCCGGTGGGGGAGCTCCGCGACTACTTCGACGCTCGCCGGGAACGGGCGCGAGGACTCCTGGGTAGAGGCGGTCCGGGAGTCTGATTCTGCGGTGGGCCCTCAGCTCTTCACGCCGAGGAAGAGGTATCCCGAAAGCAGCGCGAAGAGGACATTGGGGCTCCAGGCCGCGATGACGGCGGGGAACGTACCGACCTGGCCCAGAGTGCGGAAGAAGGCGAAGACCGCCAGGAAGAAGATCCCCAGGACGATCGCCAGACCCAGCCCGTAGAGGGCGCCCTTCCTCTCCAGCCGGAACGCGAACGGCAGGGCGACGAGCGACATGACCAGTGAAGCGAAGGGGAAGGCGACGCGATCCTGCAGCGCGACCTCGAGCGCCGGCACGGCCTGCCCGCTCTCCCGCACCTCGCGCACGTAGGCGCGCAGCTCGGTGAACCCCATCTCCCTCGGCCGGCGAACTTCGGCTTCGAAGTAGTCGGGGCTCTCTTCGAGGTCCACCGCGACGGGCGTGGTGAAGCTGCGGAAGGAGCGCTCGTTCAGGCCCTCGAAGGTGCGCGCCCAACCGTCGGAAACCGCCCAGCCCTTCGGCGTGTACTGGGCGTTCGCGGCCAGCAGTCGCGCCACCAGCTGGTGTTTCTCGTCGAAGTCGAAGACCTGCAGACGTTGCAGCGACGACGATTTCGGATCGAAGTTCAGGTAGTTGTAGATGAACCTTCCCTGGCCGAGGAGCCACTGCTGGTCGGCCCGCCGGACCGATCGGGGCTGCGTTCGCCCCTTGATGATGTTGTTCGCCTCCTCGACCTTCTGGTTCGACGCCGGCAGCACCTGGAGCTGCAGAAAGGCGCAGAGCATCGCGACTCCGGCGGCGCCAGCGACCGCCGGCAGCGCGACGCGGTGCAGGCTCATTCCGAGCGAGCGCAGCGCGATCACCTCGCTGGTGCGCGAGAGCAGGCTGAAGGTGATCAGAGTGGCGATCAGTACGGCGATCGGAGCGATGTCGTAGGCGGTCTGCAGCGACTGGTACTTGTAGTACTGCAGCACGATCCTGGCCGGCGGCTGGTTCTTGAGAATGTCGTCGATATTGCCGGTCAAGTCGGCGATCGAGCTGATGGCGATCGCCGAGATCCAGACCAGGGCCAGGACCTCGCCGAGCCGCCGCAGGACATAGCGATCGAGGATGTTCGGGAAGCGCAGCCGAAGGCGCGGCAGGCGCAGCACGACACGACGTCGGGGGCGCGCCGCCGACGTCGCATCGTGAGCCCCGGCGCCGGCGACGCCGTTCGGGCTCGCAGGGGTGCCGCCGGAGCCGCGCGAAAGGACGGTGGTCGCGGCGAGGCCCGGCCGGCGATCCTCGTCCGGCCTTGCGGTCCGACGCTTCGACCAGGCCGATCGCCGCCGCTTCACACTCGCCCATTTCGCGCCGAGGAAGCGCTGGAGGCGGCGGGGGAGGATGCCGCGGTCGCGATTGCGCACTCCCAGCAGGACGAGACCGATGGCGAGCAGGAGGAGGTCGGGAAGCCAGATCGCGAATCCCGGAGAGAGCTTGCCCAGCCTGGCCGCGTCCTCGCCCTGGGAGAGCAGCACGTAGTAGGCGACGATCACTCCGATCGAGATGGCGAAGCCGGACGATCTCCCGCCGTGCCGGTTGGTGAAACCGAGAGGCAGGGAGATCAGGCCCATGACCAGACAGGCGGCGGGGATGGCGAACATCTTGTGCACCCCGACGCGGGCGAGGCGACGCTGCTCGGGCGTGGCCGAGATGTCGCGGGAGAGCTTCCGGAGCTCCGCGAGCTCGAGCTCGCGCGGCCCCCGGCGGGAGGCCATGCGCGCCTTCTCTGTCGAGAGGAAGCGGTCGCGCAGAACGATGCGCAGCGTCTCGTGGCGGCTGGTTTCGTAGCGTTTCGGCGAGTGGAAGTCGAAACTGTGCTTGATCGCGTCCGCGAGCTGGAGCACGACGCGCTCCCCTTCGTCTTCGACGAGGAGCTTGCCGCGGCGGGCGACGATGACCTCCTGGCGCTCGCTGGGAACGGCATCGGCGAGGAAGACGCCCTTCCATTCCTCGTTGCGGGCCGAAGCCTCGAAGATGTAGAGGACCTTCCCCTGCCACTCGTTGTAGAACACCCGCGGCTCGACCTGCTGGGCGACGGTGCGCGTGAGGATGTCGAGGTAGAGGCGGGAGACGGCGCGATTTCCCTGCGGCAGCAGGTAGACCATCAGGAGCCCGTTGACGACCGTCAGGAGGGCGGACAGCGCGAGGACCGGGCGCAGCAGGCGGTAGATGGACATGCCGGTGGAGCGCAGGGCGACGAGCTCGCTGTCGGAGGCCAGCCGTCCGACTCCCACCAGGACCCCCAGGAGGAGCGACATCGGAATCGTCAGGACGACGATGTTGGGCAGCGAATAGAGCACGAGCTGGCCGACGATCGGGGCCGGAAGGCCCCGGCGGATGATCATCTCCGCCGAAGCAAAGAGGAACTGGAGCAGCAGGATGAACGTGTAGACTAAAAAGCCCAGCCCGAGCGGACCGATGATCTCCCTGAGGACGTAGCGGTCGAGCCGGGCAAACAGAGGTCTCACTCAATGAGCGTATCGCAGCCCCTCGCCGGACGGACGCCGGGAGCCCTGGTTCTGGAGCGCAACTATTCGTTTTCTTCGAGCCACCGGTACTACCGGCCGGAGTGGACGCCGGAGACGAACCTGGCACGCTTCGGCAAGTGCTCGAACTCGCCGGCGCACGGGCACAACTACAGGTTGACGATCGAGGTCTCGGGGACGGTCGATCCCGAGACCGGCTTCGTGGTGAATCTGCCGGATCTCGACGCCCTGGTGCGCGACGCCGTCGTGCGCCGGCTGGACCACGCCCACATCAACGACGCCGTTCCCGAGTTCGCCGCGGGGGGGGAGATTCCGACCACCGAGAATCTGGCGGTCTGGATCGCCGGCGAGATCGCTTCGCTCCTGCCGCCGGCGAACCGGCTCGAGTCGGTCCGCCTCGCGGAGGACGACCGGCTGGCGTCGAAGTGGACGCGGCGCTGAGCGATCGCGCCCGCCGGTCGAGCGAGGGCTGGGGGCCGGAGGCCCGCAGCCCTCGGAGACCGGCAAAAGCAAAGGACCGGTAAAGGCAGAAGACCAGTAGAAGCAACAGACCCACAAAAGCAAAAGACCGGTAAATGGAAGTGGCAGGGGCGGCACGGGTGGGGCTGTCCGGACGGAGGCTGCGGCCGGAACAGCTGCGGCCGGAGGTGCGGACTTTCGTCGTCGGATAGAACGTCCGATAAGATACATTATGTAAACCTGCACTCGCGAACGCTGGCTGGTCACGGCTTTCTTGAGGCAGGTTTTACATAATGTTCAGTGAGTCGCCTGGGCGGGTACGGCTTCTCTGCGGGCCCTTCCGGTGCGGCGTTCGCGGGCACTTCCTTGCGCGCCGTGGGCCCGACCCAGCCACCGCCGAGTCCACCTCTTCGTCCGGCGATGGAAATGTAGGATGCGTTGAGCGCAGCGAAACGCATCGATCGCGTGCCGGACGTGGCTCCCGGTTCGGCTCCCGGCGCTACCTCTCGGAGGGCGCTGCGCCGCGAACCGCCCCTTTCCTGCCTCACCCGAACGATGCGTTTCGCTGCGCTCAACGCATCCTACATCTCGGTTCTGAGGTCTGAGGTTCCGGAGGCGTCACTCCAACGCCCCATGAAGGCTTTCCCTTTACTGAGAGCCTTTGCTTTTGTCTTGGCTTTTGAAAAGAAGCGCTTTGCCCTTCGGGCGGGTCTTCGCCTCAGGCTTCGGGCGTGTTGCGGATCTCGTCGAGGATCTGTTCCAGGGCGCGGATCAGGTCGGACTTCTCGACGGTCGACTGCCGGAACTGGAGCTGCAGCTGGAACGACTTGTCGGGGGCGCGGAATTTGAACGCGAACGGACGTTTGCGGGCGGTGCCATCCTTGCCCGCGGATCCTCTGCGGAGCTCGCTGCGCAGGTCGTCACGGCTCAGGCCTTCGCGGCCGGCGCGGGCCAGAAGAGCGTCCAGGGCGTGGGAGTCGGTGACCTTGGCGAGCTCCAGCAGGGCCGACTTGGCCTGAATTCCCAACTCCAGGGCCCTCTCGCGGACCTCCGGGGGCAGCACGAGGAGGCTGAGGCTCTCGGCCACCGAGCTGCGCGACCGCCCGACCGCCTGGGCGATCTGTTCCTGGGTGTAGCTGTGCAGGGTGCCGAGCGCCTGGTAGCCTTCGGCCTCTTCGAACGCGTTCAGGTCCTTGCGCTGGAGGTTCTCGATCAGCGTGATTTCGAGCGCTTCATCGGCAGTGACCTCGAGCTCGATGGCCGGGATCTCGAAGAGGCCCGCCTCCAGGGCCGCGCGGTACCGACGCTCCCCCGCCACGATCTCGAACTTCACGGGCGGCGGTACGCCGTCGACCGCATCCGGCTTGCGAACGAGGATCGGCTCGAGAACGCCCTTGCTGCGGATCGACGCCACGAGATCCGAAAGGTCGCCGATCTCGGTGCGCGGCTGGTTCGGGTTCGGGCGCAGGCTCGAAAGCGGCAGAAGACGGCCGACCGACGACTCGTTGCGGCTCGCCAGCTCGTCGACGAAGTGCGCGCCGTGCCGCATCTTGACCCGCAGCGGCAGGCCCCTCTTGGCAGTTCCGGCCTCAGACACGGCTGAGTACCTCCTCGGAGAGCTTGTAGTACTCGTACGCTCCGGTCGAGCGCGGCGCAAAGGTGAAGATCGACTCCTTGTAGGCCGGACTCTCTTCCAGTCGAACGCTCTTGGTGATCATGGTCTCGAACAGCTTGTCGCCAAAGACCTTCTGGATCTGGTCCACGATGTCGCGCGACAGCAAGGTCCGTTTGTCGTGCAGGGTGATGACGGCGCCGAGGATTTGCAGCTGCGGGTTGGCGCGCTGCTTCACTTTGTCGATCGTCTCGAGCAGGTCGTCTGTGCCCTCGAGCGCGAAGTAGCTCGACTGGATCGGGATCAGGACGTGCGACGAAGCGACGAGCGCGTTGACAGTGATGATGCCGAGCGTCGGCGGCGTATCGAGGATGATGAAGTCGAAATTCTCGCTGACGCTCTTGATCGCATCCTGAAGCCGGAAGTGGCTGTCGAGCTCGCCGAGGAGCTTCGACTCGATCTTGGCCAGGGCGATGCTCGAAGGAGCGATCGAAAGGTTCGGCACCTTCTCCGCCAGCACGACGATGTCGGCGAGATTGACCGAGGTATCGGTCAGTACGTCGAAGATCGTTCGTTGCAGACCGTGGATGTCGAGGAACGACATCGAGCTGTTGGCTTGCGGATCGAGATCCACGAGCAGTGTCCGCAGGCCTTTGGAGGCCAGAGCGGCCGAGAGGTTGATCGCGGTGGTCGTCTTGCCGACCCCGCCTTTTTGGTTTGTGATGGCTAGGATCATCGCGGAGCCGGCAGTGTATTCAACCGCTTCCGTGCGGTCAAGCCGTACCGCCGCGGCGCCGCACCTGGCGCATTCAGGGCCATGTCGGCGCGCCGACATTCGACATAAACAACTGCAAACAATACACTTGTCGTGTTTGTGGCATTTACATCGTGTACTTGCCGAGGTCCTCCGGACGCGCCTTCTCGAGCCAGTCGCGCAGGCGCTCCTCCTCTTCGCCTGCGGTCGCGAGATCGAGCTGGAGCGCCGACTCGAGCACGCTCTGGGCGACCCAGATCGCCGCGCCGGCGCGTACGGCCATGGCGACGGCATCGCTCGGCCGGGCGTCGATCTCGACGTTCTGCTCTCCCCTGCCCAATCTCAGCCGACCGTAGAAAGTCCCCTCACGCAGCTGCCAGATCTCGACGCGGACAACGTCCACGGCGAGCTCGCGGAGGATGTCGTGCATCAGGTCGTGGGTCATCGGACGCGGTTCGCGCATCCCTTCGAGCGCCATGGCGATGGCATTGGCCTCCATCTGACCGATCCAGATCGGCAGCACCAGAGTGCCCCCGACCGCCTGCAGGAGCAGCACCGGAGTCTCGGAGGCGGGGTCGAGCAGCAGCCCCTTGACCTCCATCTCCACCCAACCCTCTCCTGGAGGTTCCGAATCGCTCATCGCACGGATTGTGCGTCGTCCGCCCGCGGCGGTCAAGGCACCCTCACTGCGGGAGGCGCGGGGGCACTCCGGCACTCGAGAATCCAGGGCGGGCGCCTATTTGAAGCGTGGTCGCCCACCCTGAATTCTCGAGTGCCCGAGCGCCCCTGGGGGACGAGGATAAATCGGTGACAGTTTCCGATTTATCCGGCGCGGCTTTCGCCCGGGTAGATCTTTGGTGCAGTGGGGTTCAGCGGGCGAGTTAGGCTGGAATGACGCGCAGCCGCGGCGCGGCCTCCGGCGTGGCGTCGGGGGCGCCAGAGGGCGCGGAGTCGACGCTCAGGAGGAAGGTACCGATCAGACTGTGAGCGTGGGTGCGGGTGATGGCGACGCGGACCAGGCTCCCCGGTCCCGGCGTCGCGGAGGCGCTCTCCGGAGCCGGGAACTGGACGATCCGGTTGCATCCGGTCCGGCCCGTCAGAACCCCGGGCGCTTTGGCCCAGCCGGTGACCAGGACCTCGATCTCGCGGCCGACGAACTCGGCATGGAGCTCCTCCTGGATTTCGGCCTGGAGCGCGAAGAGACGCTGCAGCCGCTGCTGCGCGACCGGCTCGGGAACTCCGGAGTCGGCAAGTTTCAGCGCCGCCGTGCCGGGCCGGGGCGAGTAGCAGAAGGCGTAGACGGCGGCAAAGCGCACGGCGCGCAGGAGGTCGAGCGTCGCGTCGAAGTCGGCCTCGGTCTCGCCCGGGAAGCCGACGATGATGTCGGTCGACAGCGCGATGGTCGGACGCGCGGCGCGCAACGAGCTCACCAGTTCGAGATAGGGGGCGATGGTATACCCGCGACCCATGCGCCGCAGGACCGCGTCGCTGCCCGACTGGACCGGCAGGTGGAGTCCGTCGCAGAGGTTCGGGTGCCGGCGGAACTGCTCCACCATGCGCGGCGAGAAGTCGCGGGGGAATGAGGTCATGAAGCGCAAACGCCGAAGGCCCGGGAGGACCGCCAGTCGGCCGAGCAGGTCGGCGAAGTCTTCTCCGTCCGCGCTTTCGGGCCGGGTGCCGGAAGGATCGAATTGCGCCGAGGGCTCCCGCCAGTGGTTGACCGTCTGTCCCAGAAGCTCGATCTCGACGAATCCGAAGTCGAGCAGATGGCGGACCTCGCGCTCGATCTCGGCGGCGGAGCGGCACGACTCCGGACCGCGGGTCGACGGCACGATGCAGAAGGTGCAGCGCTTGTTGCACCCTTCGATGATCGTGACCATTCCCTTGTAGAGGCCGTCGCGGGAGATCGAGTCAAAATCGTAGCGCCGATCGGTGGGAAACCCGGTCGCCACCACCCGCTCCCCTCCTGCCCGCCGGGCGAGAACATCCGCGAGCTCGCCCACTCTCGCCGGTCCGAGGACGAAATCGAGATCGGCGACGCGTGCCAGGATCTCCTCCCCCTCCTGCTGGGCGACGCAGCCGCAAAGCCCGATCTGGAGGTGCGGGCGGTCGCGCTTCAGCAATCGATACTCACCCAGGCGCGAATAGACCTTCTGGACCGCCTTCTCGCGCACGCTGCAGGAGTTGAGGAGGATGAGATCGGCGTCCGTCGCCGCATGGGTCGGCAACATGCCCTGCAGCATCAGCTGGCCGGTCATCCTCTGGCTGTCCAGCTCGTTCATCTGGCAGCCCCAGGTTTCGACGTAAAAGCGGCGTAATCTTCGGGGTGACGACAGGCCGGTGGGCGGCTGCAGCTTCACGGCTGTTCACGGGGCTCGTCGAGCACGACCGGTTCGGTCGGCTCGGCGCTCGGCGACTCGAGAACTTTGCGCTCCGGCTCGAGCTCGGAACCCTCCCGCAGCCAGCCCGGAAACGCACCGGCCTGGCGCCCCTCGGTCAGAAAGCGCTCGAGCTCCTGTTCCGACCGCTCCACCTCGCGCCGCGTCGAGTCGAGCTCGTCCAGAGTGTGATCCCACTCGGGCTTGATCTGCGAATCGCGCTGGTAGGGATCGTCGGCGGCATAGAATCGCCGGCGGAGCTCCTCCGACTTTCCTTCGAGCTCGACGACCCGGTCGGCCGACTCGCGCCAATGGCGGCGGATCTCGAGCCCCCGATTCCGCCAATAGGCCTCGTCGCGGGCGGCGTTCGCCACGGCTTCACCGACGGCCTGGGCCGTGGCCTCCTCCGCCGCCGTCGCGCCTCCGCCCTCGGCGACCGTCAACTTCTGACCCTTGGAGAACTCCGCCAAGTTGCGGTTGTCGATCACCGCTACGGGCTTTCCGGCCTGGGAGCGGCGCTCACGCTCCTCGCTGGCAGCCTGAGCGAGACTCTTCGGTCCCTCGGCCGGGCGATCGCCGTTGTCGATGACGACCACCGTCGGCGGCGGGGGTGCCGCGACCGGTTCCTCTCCCTGGGTCTTGGGCGGCGGGGGCTCGGCCGCACTCTCCGAGATGGGCGGCAAGGCCACCGAATCGGGCACCGCGGCGCCGCAGCCGATGGCCGTCAGGAGCGCGAGCGCGGTGAGCAGCGCGCCGGTGACGCGCGATGGCCCGAGCTCACGATCTGCCATAGCGGTCTTCCAGGCGGACCACATCCTCGAGCTCCGGCGTGGAGACCTCGAAGAGATCGCAGCCGGCCGCTCCGGCGACCATGCGATGCCTGGTTCCTGGAGTCACGTGATAGGACTCGCCCTCTTCCAACCGCTGAGGGACCATTGTCCCGTTCTCCTCGACCTGCAGCTCGATGCCGCCGCGGGCGACGAAGAAGGTCTCGTCCTTGTGGTTGTGGTACTGGAGCGAGAGCGCCTCGCCGGGCTCGATATGCAGGAGCTTTCCCACGTATCGCTCGGTGTGGGCGTAGATCAGCTCGTAGCCCCAAGGCTTTTCGATACGACGCACCGGTTGCCTCATCAGTCGCTCACCTCATCCTTGTCCGGGAGCCTCGGGGAGCTCCGCCAGCAATCGATAGACCTCGGCTCCCGAGCGGGCGGCGCAGCAGGCCACCGCCAGGCGGGCCGCGTCGCCGGCACGAATGCCGGCCATCTTCAGGCGCAGCGCCGGGATCGCGCTCGGCGAGGCGGACACCCTGCGCAGGCCGAGGCCGACCAGAAGCGGCAGCATCTGGGCGTCCGCCCCCATCTCGCCGCACAGGCTGACGGGGATGCCGGCCGCGTCAGCGCTCTCGATGACGAAGCGTAACATGCGGAGAATCGCTGGATGGACCGGTTCGTAGAGGCTCGCCACGCTGCGATTGTTGCGGTCGACGGCCAGGGAGTACTGGATCAGGTCGTTGGTGCCGATCGCCATGAAGTCCACGACCCGCGCCAGGCTGTCGGCGATGATCGCTGCTGCCGGCACCTCCACCATGATGCCGACCTTGACCGTGGAGCGGTGGGCGATGCCCTCTCGCGCGAGCTCGGCGGCGGCCTCCCCGAGGAAGCCGCGCAAGGCCTCGACCTCCTCCACCCGGCTCACCATCGGCGCCATGATCCAGAGATCGCCGGCATCGGCGGCGCGCAGGAGCGCCCGGATCTGGGTGCGGAAGATGTGCGGCCGGGCGAGAGTCAGCCGGATCCCGCGCAGGCCGAGAACCGGATTCTCCTCGGCGCTGTCCATCATCTCCCGTGCGAGCTTGCGCCCTCCGAGATCGTAGGTCCGGACGACGGCCGGGAAAGGAGCGGCGGCCTCGATGAGCTGGAGGTAGACCCGCAGATGATCCTCTTCGGTGGGCAGGTGGGGGTCGGTCTCCATGTACAGGAACTCGCTGCGGTAGAGCCCGATCCCCCGCGCGCCGAGACGGTTGAGGGTGCCCAGCTCTTCCGGCAGATCGATGTTCGCCATCAACTCGACCGGGACGCCGTCCGCGGTGACCGGAGGCGACTCGCGCGACTCGGCTACTCCAGCCCCGGTCGCGACCTGCGCGGCGCGCAGCTGCTGGTACTCGGCCAGGACCTCCGGGGTCGGATGCAGAATGACCAGGCCGGCCCGGCCGTCCACGATCACCGGGTCGGAGTTCGTCACGTAGTCGGTGACTTCCTCGAGACCGGTCACCGCGGGCAGCCCGAGCGACCGGGCGATGATCGACGTATGCGAGGTCCGGCCGCCGGCCTCGATGGCGAAGCCGACGACCTTGTCGCGGCCCAACCGGATCGCTTCCGACGGCATGAGGTCGTCGGCGACGAGGATCACGTCGCCGGTGACGTCCGAGATCTCGTGGTGGGCGATCCCCTGCAGCACTCTCTGGAGCTGTCGACCGATGTCCTCCAGATCCTGTCCGCGCTCGCGGAGGTAAGGATTCTCGATCTCCGAGAATCGCTTGGCGAGCTCGCGCGACGTCTCGTGCACGGCCCACTCGGCGTTCACCTGCTCCTCGACGATGCGGCGCTCGACCTGATCGAGGAACATGCGGTCCGAGAGCAGCAGCGAGTGGGCGTCGAAGATGGCGGCCAACTCCTGGCCGAAGAGATGGCTCGCCTTGGCTCGTGTCCGCTGGATCTGCTGTTGCGTGGCGCTGCAGGCCGCCTTGAGCCTGGCGACTTCGGCATCGGTCTCTTCCGCGGCGATCGGGATGCGGAACACCTCGAGCGCGCGGTTCGCGATGACGACGGCTCGACCGATCGCGACCCCTTGAGAGGCCGGCAATCCCTGCAGCGTGATCATCGGTCGGATCCCGGTCATTCGCTCTCTCCGAATCGGTCGGCAAAAAGGGCGGCGATCTCGTTCACCGCCCGTTCTTCGTCGGGCCCGTCGCAGCGCACCCCGAGCTTCGAGCCCTGTGGCGCGGCGAGCAGCAGAAGTCCGAGGATGCTCTTCGCGTCCACGTCCTCGCCAGCGAACAGGACGCTCACGCGACAGGAAAAACCGCTCGCGAGGTGCACCAGCTTGGCGGCCGCCCGGGCATGAAGGCCCAGGCGGTTCACGATCTCGATCTCGCGCTCAATCATGGTCGGAGCACCCGACGGCCGGCGGCGGCGGCGGTCCTTTGGGATCCGCCGTGCCTCCGCGGCAGATGCTCCTTCTTCCCTTCTCTTCCAGCCAGCGGGCCGTCTCGATGAGCGGCCCCGGCAGCACCGAGGAGCAGCTCATCCGGACGACCATCGGCAGATTGACACCCGTCACCACTTCGATCCGTCCCGGCACCGCCAGGGCGATCGCCGCGTTCGAGGGCGTGCTGCCGTACATGTCCGTGAGAATGAGGACCCCATCGCCGCGATCGAGGCCGGCGACCGCGGCGGCGATCCGCTCGCGCGCCGCGTCGATGCCCTCGTTCCATTCGAGCGACAGCGCCCGGATATCCGGCCGGACGCCGGCGATCGTCTCCGCCGCCGCGAGCAGCTCCTGCGCGAGTCGTCCCTGCGTCACCAGCAGTACGGCGGTCAAGATTTCGACCTTTCGAGATCTCGGTGCTTCACTCGCACCGTCCAGCTGGCCTCCCCGAGTTGCGCCGCGAGGGCCTCGACGGAGGCGACCGACCGATGCTGGCCGCCGGTGCAGCCGATGCCGATCGTGAGGTAGCTGCGATTCTCCTGCTGGTAGCGCGGCAGGAGGAAGCGCAGGAGGTCGGCGAGCCGCGTGACCAGCTCCTGGAAATCCGTCTTCTGGCGGAGGAACTCGCGCACCGGCTCGTCCAGGCCGGTGAGTGGCCGCAGGTCCGGATCGAAGTGCGGATTGGGCAGGAAACGGACGTCGAACAGCAGGTCCGCACCGAACGGGGCTCCGTGCTTGTAGCCGAAGCTGACCAGGCTCACGTTCATGACCGGCTCGTGGCCGGCGTCGCGCCCGAACTCGCGGTAGATGAGGCTGCGAATGTCGTGGATCGACCAGTCGCTGGTGTCGAGAATGAGGTCGGCGGCGCCGCGCAGCTCGCTCATCATGGCGCGCTCGGCGCGGATGCACTCGACCACCGGCAGCTCGTCGGAAAACGGATGCGGCCGCCGCGACTCAGAGAAGCGCCGAATCAGCGCCTCTTCCGAGGACTCGAGGAAGACGAGCGTCGTCTGGATCCGGTTGCGATCGAGCTCGGCGAGGAGGAGTGGCGCCTCGGCGGCGAAGCCCGGAGCGCGCATGTCCATCACCACTGCGATGTGGTCGCGCCCAGGGACGAAGTCGAGCGGCGCAGCCACGAACTGCCGCAGCAGCGGCAAGGGCAGGTTGTCGACGCAGTAGTACCCGAGGTCCTCGAAACACTTCGCGACGGTGCTCTTCCCCGATCCGGAGAGCCCGGTGACGAGGACCAGCCTGGCCCTAGCGGGGCTTGCCGCTTCGGCTGCGCTCAAGTTGCTCCTCCAGCTTGCGCGCGAACTCGCGCGCGGAGTGCGTGCCCTGCAGCTTCAACACATGATTTCGCGCCGCGATCTCGACCAGGTTGGCGACGTTTCGCCCCAGCGCGACCGGCATGCGGATGTAGGGACAGGGCGTGTCGAGGATGCTGAACACGGTCTCATCGAGGCCGAGCCGGTCATAGGCCTGCCCCTCGCGCCACGGTTCGAGCTCCACCACCAGGTCGATCGGCTTGCGGGCGCGGATCGCCGCCAGTCCGAAGAGGTCCTTGACGTTGATGATGCCCAGGCCACGCAGCTCCATGTGGTGCTTCAACGTCTCCTCGGAGAATCCGACGAGCTCGCCGCTCGGATAGCGCTTGATCGTGACGCGGTCGTCGGAGACGAGGCTGTGGCCGCGGGTGATCAGGTCGAGAGCGGCTTCGCTCTTGCCGACGCCGCTCGATCCGATGAGCAGCACGCCCAGGCCGTAGATGTCGAGCAGCACGCCATGGAGCCGGGTCGACGGCACGAGGTGGTCTTCGAGAAACCACGAGAGCTGCTTGATCACCACCGAGGAGAGCGCCCCCGACTGCAGGACGGGAATCTGACGCGCCCGGAACTCGTGGAGGAACTCCTGCCCGGGAACCAGTGCCTTGGTGATCACGACGACCGGTATCGGCAGGGCGGCAATGCGGCGCAGCCGCTCGCGGCGTTCCCCTTCCTCGACGGTCTTCAGGTACTCGAGCTCGCTCTCTCCGACGATCTGCACGCGGCCAGGCTTGATGTACTCGTAGTAGCCCGCGAAGGCGAGTCCGGGCTTCTGCACGCGCGGGTGCGTGATCGGATTGTCGAGATGGTTCTCGCCGGCGAGGACGGAGAGGCGCAGATCGGCGAGCTCACCGCCGAAGAGCTCGCTCACCAACACGCTATGGGTCTCAGGCATGCGATGGCTCCCCGGCGCCGGCGCGGAGCGCAGAAATCAGCTCCAGCGATCCGCGAGCCTGCAACAGGAGCTCCCGTCGTTCCGGCTCCCGCAGGAATCGCGCGACTGTGGCCAGTGCCTCGAGGTGCCCCCCGGCGCCGGATTGAGGGGCCACGATGGCGAAGAAGACCTTCACCGGCGTGCCGTCGGGCGCTTCGAAGTCGACACCGACGGGGTGACTGGCCACCGCCATGTGAACTCTGCTGGCTCCTTCCACTCGGCAATGCGGAATGGCGAAACCGTTTCCGACAGCTGTCGATCCGAGCGCTTCGCGCTCGAGGAATCCCGACCGAATGGCGGCGGCGGACGTTTCCGTCACCGCTCGGGATACCCCGGCGGCGATCTCGTCGAGCACTCCGGACGCGGAGGTCGCCGCGAGCGCGGGCAGAACGAGCTCGGAGCGAAGCCACTTCGAAAACGTCGAATCCGGAAGTCCGCCTCTCAAAGATCAGATCTCGGGAACGATGAGGCCGTAGTCGTCGTCGTGCCGGCGGTAGATGACGCTGACTTTCTCGTTCTCCAGGTCGCGGAAGACGATGAATTCGCTGCGCGAGCTCTCGAGCTTCAGCGCGGCTTCGGTGATGGTCATCGAATGGATCTCGAGATGGCTCGACTTGACGACGATCGGCGACTCGCCCTGGCGCACACTCTCCCGCGTCAGAACCTCCACCGGCCACTGCTGAGCGCTGGCCTCGGAGCGGTCCTGGCGGCGTGGATGATCGACCTGGCGCTTGCGCGCCCTCTTCGCCTGCTCTTCCACCTTCTCGGTGGCGAGAAGGAGCGCGTCGTGCAGCTCGACCGCCTCCTCTCCGGCCAGGAACTCGCCCGAAGCGCAGCGCACCTTGATCTCGACCGAGTGCCGGAATTTTCCCGCCTCGAGGACGATGTGCGCGTCGATCGGTTCGGGGAGGAACCTCTTGAGCCTCTCCAGCTTCTCGGCGGCCAGGGTTCGCGTCTTCTCCGCGACCTGCAGGTGCCTGCCGACGAATTCGATGTTCATGGATTCCCTCCCCTGGTCAGAAGATGCGTTTGCGATCCGAGGATGAAGGCACGTTCAGCTCGTCCCTGTACTTGGCCACGGTCCGCCGGGCAATCTGGATGCCTTCGCGGTTGAGGATGCGCATCAGCTCGCTGTCGGAGAGCGGATGCCGCGTGTCCTCCGACTCGACCAGCTGCCGGATCTTGCGCTTCACGGTGAGCGACGAAATATCCTCGCCGTAGTCCCGGTCGATGCCGCTGTGAAAGAAGTACTTGAGCGGGAAGAGACCGCGCGGCGTATGCATGTACTTGTTCGACACCACCCGGCTCACCGTGGACTCGTGCATGCCGATGTCTTCGGCGACGTCGCGCAGCACCATCGGCCGGAGGTGATCCAGGCCGTGGTCGAGGAAGTCGCGCTGCTGGCGGACGATCGAGGTCGCGACCTTGTAGATCGTGCGTTGCCGCTGGTCGAGACTCTTGATCATCCAGAGCGCCGAGCGCATCTTCTCGGAGATGAACTGCTGGGCGTCGTTCTGGCGGCCCTCCTGCCGGAGATTCTTCAGCATCCTGCGGTAGGACCTCGAGATCCGCAGCCGCGGCAGGCCGTCGTCGTTCAGCTGAATGACGTATTCGTCTCCCACCCGGATGACGTGGACGTCGGGCTCGATGTAGTGCGTGCGATCGTTGGTGAACTTGCGGCCCGGCCGTGTCTGGAGGGTCTTGATCTCCTCGATGACCGGCTCCAGGTCGGCCAGGGTGACCCCGAGGGCGCGCGCGATCGTCGCGTACTGGCGGCGCAGGAAGAGCTCCCAGTGGTCCGCGAGCACCTGGCGTGTGATCGAGTCGGCCGGCTCGCCGCGCAGATCGAGCTGCAGGAGCAGGCTCTCGCGGAGGTTCTCGCAGGCGATTCCCGGCGGATCGAGCCGCCGCACCTGTTCGAGGACGGCGCGCACCTGCTCCATGGCGAGCGGCTGTTCGCGCCCCGAGCTCGCCAGCTCGTGAATCTCCTCGAGCGAGGCGGCCAGGAAGCCGTCCGGGTTCAGGTTGCCGACGATGAGCTCGGCGATCTCGCGCTCGAGCGGCGGGAAGTCCGAGAGATGGATCTGCCAGAGCAGGTGGTCGTAGAGGTCGGGCTCGCGCGTCAGGGTGTTCTCGAGCGGCGGCGCCTCGCGATTCTCGGATTCGCCGTAGCTGCCACCGTCGTCACCGGAGGCGTCGTCGAGATAGGCCTCGAACGCCACCTGCTCGAGGCGCTGGCGCTCGATCACTTCGGGCGCCGGGACCTCATCGCGGGCCTCGTCGGGCGAGAGCTCGACCGGCGAGCCGTCCTCCTCCTCCTCTTCGACCTCGCTGGCCTCCTCGAGGACCGGGTTGATCTCGAGCTCCTGGGCGACGACCGCCTCGAGCTCGAGGCGGGTCATCTGCAGCAGCTTGATCGCCTGCTGCAGCGACGGCGTCATCACCAGCCGCTGCGAGAGCTTGAGGGAGAGTTTCTGTTCGAGAGCCATGAAGTGTCGGGAGTGAGGGGCGCTAGAGCTCGAACTGCTCGCCGAGGTAGATCTTGCGGACCTGCGGATCGGAGGACAGCTCGAGCGGCGTGCCGGCGCGAAGAATTCCGCCGTTGTTGATGATGTAGGCGCGGTCGGTGATCTTCAGGGTCTCTCTGACGTTGTGGTCGGTGATCAGGATGCCGATTCCCATCTGTCTCAGGTGGCGGATGATACCTTGAATGTCGAGGACGGCAATCGGATCGATGCCGGCGAACGGTTCGTCCAGGAGGATGAACGAGGGCGAAAGCACCAGCGCGCGGGCGATCTCCACCCGGCGCCGTTCGCCGCCCGAGAGCATGTAGCCCATGCTCTTGCGGACCTTCTGCAGCCGGAACTCCTCGATCAGCCTGTCGATGCGCCGTTCCTGTTCGGCATGCGTGAGGTCGAGGGTCTCGAAGATCGCGCGCAGGTTGTCCTCGGACGAGAGTTTGCGGAACACCGAAGGCTCCTGCGGCAGGTAGCTGATCCCCCGCTGCGCCCGCAGGTACATCGGCAGATCGGTGATCTCGTCGTCTCCCAGCATGACCTTGCCGCCGTCCGGAGGCGCGAGGCCCACCACCATGTAGAAGGTCGTCGTCTTGCCGGCGCCGTTCGGTCCGAGGAGCCCGACGATCTCCCCCGGCGCAACCTCCACGGAGACGTCCTGAACGACCGTCCTCCCGCCATAGACCTTGCGGAGGTTGGTCGCCCGGAGCCGCGGTCCCGCCGCCTTCATTGCGCCGCACCCACCAGGCGTGCCGAGCCCGACTCGAGGTCGTAGAGGGCCCGCTTGCCCTGGAGCGTCGCGCCGGTATCGTCTTTCATGGTCACGGGACTCCCCCGGAGCTCGATCGTCTCCGCACCGACGTCGTAGAGCGCGCTCTCGGCCTGGATCGAGCGGCCCGCGGTGGCGTCGCGCAGCAGGATCTTGCCCTTGGCGGTCATGGCTTTCATCTGCTGCGCCGCGTCGAGCTCGCCGACGAGCTCGTCGCAGGTGAGCGTCCGCGCCCCTTGCGTCAGCCGGACGCCGCCGGTGTAGGTGACGGTAGCCTCCCTCCGGCGATAGGAGAGGAAGTCCGCGATGACCTCGGTCATCGTCGCGGTATCGGAGGGGGCGGAGGGGGCGGAGGGAGCGGCCGCCGGCGCCGGACTTGCGGCCGGCTTCCGGAGGTCGATCAGGGTGCGCACTCCCCCCGAGGCAGAGAGTCGCTCTTCGGTCTCCTCGCCGTGCAACTGGTTCGCCAGCAGCAGGCTCTTGCCCTGCCAGGCGCGCACCGTTCCCTTGAGGAAGAAGCCGCGCGGCGCGTCGGTGAAGATCGCTTCGTCGGCCTGGAATTCGATCGGCTGGTCGGCGCGGAAGCCGACGCC
Organism: Thermoanaerobaculia bacterium; assembly: GCA_018057705.1. Lineage (NCBI taxonomy): Bacteria > Pseudomonadati > Acidobacteriota > Thermoanaerobaculia > Thermoanaerobaculia bacterium. Next base: position 47,022 of record JAGPDF010000013.1, read on the forward strand.
GGCGACGGCCTTGCCGCCGCCGCGCGCCAGGACGCCGCGCACGCCCCGGTCCGCGGTCAGCAGGCCGCTCTTGCGCGCATAGACGATTCGGGGCGCGACGAGCTCGCCGCTGTCGCTCTCGGTCCGCGCCGGATCGCCGAGCAGCTCCGAGCGCTCGGCGGCGAGGTCGAAGTGCGCCTGGTCGCCCTTGCCCTGGAACTTCGGGTCGGTCAGGGTGACGCCGCCGATCAGAACGACGCGGGCGATGCCGCCCCCAGGAGCGAATTCCGCTTCGGCGCGGTCGGCACGCCCGGAGCGCAGCGGGTCGTCCAGGCCCCGCACGTACTCGGCGAAATAGACCGGTTCGGTGCTCCTGGCGGTCTGCGGCCGTCCGCCCTCGAAGGTCATCCAGAGCGCTCGCGAGGCGAGTCCGTGGATGGTCGCGCCGTCGACCGACTCGATCAGCGCCAGGTTCTTGCCTCGTCCTTCGAGACCCATCTCCAGGGGTTCGTTCACACCCGCGGGACCGAACTGCAGGGAGAGCTTGGCGCCGCGGAAGTCGATCCGGTCGGCGGCGTCGGCGGCGACCGCGAAGTAGCTTCCCGTCAAGGCGCCATCGAGCAGGAGCAGGGCCGGCGTCTCGCCGTCCTCGGCGAGAAAGAGCTCGGCCTCGTCGGCCGCGAAATGACTGGCGCCGCGGCCGACGCGAACCGCGCCCTTGGCCCGCAGGACGCGGCCCGCCCGGTCGAGCACGACCTTGCCCGCGTCGACGGTCATGCGTTCTACCCCCGGGGGCTGGCCCGACAGCGCCACCGGGCCGCGCATCGTCATCAGGTCGAGGGCGACGTCGAACTCGAGGGCTCCCGCCTCGCCCTGCCAATACTGCCCGTGGCGGAGCGCGATCGGGCCCTCGGCGGCCAGGAGCTTGCCGCCTTTGGAGAGTTGCAGCTGGCCGCTCTCGACCGCGAGCTCACCGCCGGCGAGCTTTACGTGACCGGTGAGGAGAGCTTCCTGGGAGTTCGAGTCGTAGCTGGCACGGTCGCTCGCGACGGAGTAGCTCGTGGCCTCGCGGAAGATCTCGAAGCGCACCCCTTCGAGCTCGATCTTGCCCTCGCGCGTCGTCTGGAAGCGGTCGCCATGCACGCTGAAGACCGGCCGCCCCTCGAGCGACTGGGTGAAATCGAAGGCATCGCTGGAGGCGACCACGTTGGCGTCGCTGCCGGCGCCGTCGGAACTCGACGTGGTGGCCTCTCCGGAGGAGCCCGATCGGGGTGCGGCGATCGGCGGCTCTTCGTCAGGGGCTCCCTGGCGTCCGAGGAGGAAGAGCCCGGCCAGACCCGCCAGCGCGACGAGCAGCGCGCCCAGAAGGGCGCGCCGCAGACGCTGGATCGAACCCTGATTCGCCCTCTTCATCACCGCCATTCTAGTGGGTCCGGGGATGCGCCGGGCGGCTGTCGACGAGACGCAGGCGGGGGCGGTTGCGGAAGCGGTCGTGCTCCACCGCCGCCAGCATCTCGAACTCGCCGTCGAAGGCACCGTTGCGCGCGGCGCGCTCCGCCCACTGCCAGGCGACGACTTCGACGCTGCTGCTGCCGACGGCGGCACGGCCGTCGGCGACAGCGCTCACCAGGAACCCGCAGTGCCCGGCGCCGAAGAGGCGCAGCTCACCGGCCCTACGGCAGGGGCCGAGACGGAAGACCGGTTCGGGATTCCCCATGCCGAACGGTGCGAGTCGCGCCAGACGCTCGAGCAGCCCCGGGGTCACCTCCGCGAGGCGGAGCGGCAGGTCGTACTCGACCTCGGGCTCGAGCTTCTCGGGCGGCCAGGCGGCGGCCGCCGCCTCCCACTCCGGCGCGAGTTGTTCGAGAGCGGCGGCGTCCGAGGTCAGCCCGACCGCCTGGGCGTGCCCGCCGAAGCGCGCGAGGCGCGACTCCCAGCCGCGCAGGAAGCCGTGCAAGTCGATCCCGGGCACGCTCCGCCCCGAACCGACGGCGATCCCGTCGCCCTCCGAGACCGCGAAGAGCACGGCCGGCCGGTGGTAGAGACGAGCCAGGCGGCCGGCGGCGATCCCCACCACGCCGCGGTGCCAGGCCGTGCTCCAGCCGATGATCACGCGCGGCAGGTCGCGTCCGGAATAGCGGGCCGTGCAATCGTCCACGACCCGTTTCTCGAGGTCTCGCCGCTCGGAGTTGAAGCGTCCCAGCTGCGCAGCGAGCTCCCTTGCCCGGACCGGATCCCGGGTCAGCAGCAGCTCGAGCGCCGGATCGGCGGCCCCTAGCCTGCCGGCGGCGTTCAACCGCGGTCCGATGCGAAAGCCGACGTCGTGCGCCGAGACCGGAGCTCCGACCTCCGCTTCGGCCAGCAGCGCCTGCAGCCCCACCGATGGAGTGCTCGACAGGCTGGCGAGACCGCGGCTGGCGAGCACCCGGTTCTCGCCGACCAGCGGCGCGGCATCGGCGATCGTTCCGAGACAGGCGATCCGGAAGAGCGCGGTCCAGGGGACCTCGCGCCCGAAGCGCTGCAGCAGCGCCGCCCCGAGTTTCAGCGCCAGGCCGACGCCGGCCAGATCCTGGAACGGATAGGAGCAGCCCTCCTGGCGTGGGTTGATGACCGCTGCGGCGCCGAGCGGCCGGTTCCCCGGCAGGTGATGGTCGGTAACGATGACCTCGATCCCCCGCCGATTCGCCTCCGCGATTGCGGCGTGTGCCTGGATTCCGCAGTCGGCGGTGACGATCAGACGGCAGCCGAGCTCTTCCGCCTGCTGGATGTGCATCGCTTGCGGGCCGTACCCGCCGGCGTGGCGATTGGGCAGGATGCCATGCGCTTCGATACCGACCGCGCGAAAAACCCCCAGGAGGAGAGCCGTGGCGGTGAGGCCGTCGACGTCGTAGTCGCCGATTACAGCGACGGGACTCCGCCGTTCGTGCGCGGCCAGGAGGAGGTCGAGCGCCTCCTGCATTCCCGAAAGCTGCAGCGGATCGTGCAGACTGTCGTGGCCTGGAGCGAGGAAGGCGGCGGCCTCGGCGACGGTCGTGACGCCGCGCTGCGCCAGGAGGAACGCCAGATCGCGCGGCAAACCCGTGACTTCGAGCTGCTGGAGGAGTTCATCTGCCGGCGCGGGCAGTCTGGCGATCCAGATCGCGGGCACCCGTCTTCAGGAACCGCCGGCCGCGGCGGCCCCAACGGGCCCGCCGACGCCTCCGGTCACCCCGAGCGATCGGAAGCGGCGGTAGCGCCCTTCGAGGCGCTCCTCGGGGCTCATCTTCTCGAGCACCTGGAGCGCCCTGTCGATCGCGTCCCCGAGCCGCGCCGCGCCCGCCTCGGGATCGGTGTGCACCCCCCCGGGAGGCTCGCTGACGATCTCGTCCACGACCCCGAACTTGAGGAGGTCGGGAGCGGTGATGCGCATCGCCTCCGCCGCCTGCGCCTTCATCTCCTGGTCCTTCCAGAGGATCGCGGCACAGCCCTCGGGCGAGATCACCGAGTAGACGGCGTATTCGAAGATCAGCACGCGGTCACCGACGCCCAGCGCCAGAGCTCCGCCGCTGCCCCCCTCGCCCGTCACGGCGACGACGATCGGAACCCGGAGTCCGGCCATCTCGAGGAGATTGCGGGCGATCGCCTCGGCCTGTCCGCGCTCTTCGGCGTCGAGGCCGGGATAGGCGCCGGCGGTGTCGATCAGGGTGATGACCGGCAGGCCGAAGCGCTCGGCGAGCTTCATGATGCGCAGCGCCTTGCGGTAGCCCTCGGGCCGTGGCTGGCCGAAATTCCGCGCGATGCGCTCCTTCGTGCCGCGCCCTTTGTGGTGGCCGATGATGGCGACCGAGCGGCCGCGGAATCGCGCCAGGCCGGCGACGATGGCGGCGTCGTCGCCGAACGCCCGGTCGCCGTGGAGCTCCACCCACTCCTCGGTCATCATGCGGACGTAGTCGAGGGTGTAGGGCCTGTCCTGGTGCCGCGCGACGAGCGCCTTCTGCCAGCGCGAAAGACCCGCGAAGATGCGCTCGGTCTCGCTGCGCAGCTCCCTGCGCAGCTCGCGCAACTCCCCTTCCCGGCCGCTACCCTCCGGGTAGCCCTCGAGCTCTTCGATCCTGTGGCGCAGGGCGACGAGGGGCTCTTCGAACTGGGCGTCCTGGAGACTCACGGGGGGGACAGGTTACCGGAGGCGCGGGAAGCAGGTCAAACCGCTCTGGGCCGCGAGGCCGGTCCGTTCACAGCAGATGAAAGGGGTCGACGTCGACCGCGAGACCGGCGTGCGGCTTCTCCCCGAGCGCCTCGCGGATCGCCTGCCGGAGGAGGCCCCCCTGGGCGGAGCGGACCAGCAGTTGCAGCCGCCACTCGCCGCGCAGGCGCTCGAGCGGCGCCGTGGCCGGTCCGGTGACGCGCAGCTCCTCGGCACGCGGATGGCGGCCGATGCGCGCGGCGATCTCGCCGAGGCGGGCGAGGCCGCGTTCGCGGTTGGCGTCGCGCAGCAGGAGCTGCACCATCCGGGTGTAGGGCGGATAGTGGAAGATCCGCCGGAAACGCATCTCCTGTTCGGCGAACGCCACATCGTCCTGCAGCAGCGCCGCGCGGATGGCGTAGTGGTCGGGCAGGAAGGTCTGGATGACCATGCGTCCGGGACGCTCGCCGCGGCCAGCGCGCCCGGCCAGCTGGGTCAGCAGGGCGTAGGTCTTCTCCACCGCGCGAAAGTCGGGAAATCCAAGGTAGCTGTCGGCGGAGAGGATCCCGGTGAGAGCGACGCGCGGGAAATGATGACCCTTGGAGACCATCTGGGTGCCGACCAGGATCTGGGTCTCGCCGCGCTGGAAGCGCTCGAGGATCGCCGCGGGGCCGCCGCCACGGGAGAGCGCGTCGCGGTCGAGCACGTCGACGGCGGCATCGGGGAAACGCTCCTTCACCGCCTCTTCGATGCGCTCGGTGCCGGAACCGATCGGCTCCAGAGTCTCGGCCCGGCAGCGCGGGCAGCGCGGCGGCACGGCGAGCCGGGAGTCGCAGTAGTGGCAGATCAACTGCTCGCCGCGGCCACCCTTGCGGTGGTAGGTGCGCGGCAGGCCGCAATCGTCGCAGCGGAAGTCCTCGCCGCAGGCCCGGCAGAGCAGCAGCGGCGCGTAGCCGCGTCGATTGCGCAGCAGGATCGTCTGGTCGCCCTCGGTCAGGGCGCGCTCGATCTCGGCGAGGAGGCGGGCCGAAAACTGCACGTCGCCGGGCAGGCGACCCTTTCCCCCCACTCCGACACTCGGTTCGTTGCGCAGGTCGACGAGGATCCCTTCGGGGAGGGCGCCGTTGCCGGCGCGCTCGGTGAGCGTCAGCGCCGCCATCCGGCCGGAGACGACCGCGAGGCGGGTCTCGAGCGAGGGCGTCGCCGAGACCAGCACGGCGACCGCGCCGGCGAGCTTGGCCCGCATGAGTGCGAGGTCGCGCCCCTGGTAGCGTGGCGACGAGTCCTGCTTGTAGGAAAGGTCCTGCTCTTCGTCGACGACGATGAGGCCGAGCCGGGTGACCGGCGCGAAGAGTGCCGAGCGCGGACCGACGACCAGCCGCGCTTCTCCGGTGCGGATGCGCGCCCACTCCTGCTGGCGCTCGGCGGCGCCGAGCCCGGAGTGCAGGACCGCGAGCTCCTTCGGAAAACGCAGACGCGCGGCCGCCGCCAGGGCGGGCACGAGGGCGATCTCGGGGACCAGCAGGAGGACACTGCGGCCGCCGGCGAGCGCGGCGGCGGCGGCGCGGAGGTAGACCTCGGTCTTTCCCGAACCGGTCATGCCGCGCAACAGGAAGCGCTCGAACTTCCCGCTGGCGAGCGCGCGCTCGAGCTCGGTCACGGCGCTCGCCTGGTCGCCACGCAGCTCGAGCAGCGGCGGCGCGGCGGAGCTGCCGTTGGCGTGGGCGAGGAGATGGCGGTCGAGTCCGAGCCGGCTCGGCTGGCTGAAACGAAGCAGGATGCCGAGACCGGTGAGGCGCCTCAAGACGGCGGCGCTGCAGCCGACGCCCTGGCGGAGCTCGTCGGCGAGCGCCGGCCGGCCGAGGGCGACGAGAAAATCGATCACCGCGCGCCCGGCCGCCGATCGCCCGGCGCGCTCGCGCTGGAGATCCGGGTCGCCGGGGGCGAGCTCGAACGCCGCGGCGTAGCGTTCGCCGCGCGCTCCGGCTTCGTCCCAGGCGAGGGCGCCCTCCTCGATCGCCTGCACGAGGACCGCCTCGATCCGGGGATCGTCGAGCTGCTCCTCGATCTCCGAGATCCGCATCTGTCCACGCTCGAGGAGCAGTCCCTGCAGGTCTCGACCGAGGGCCTCGTGATGCAGGGCCAGCGCCCCCTGGTCGGTGAGGCGGACGCGCCGGTCGCCCCACGAATCGGCCTCGGCAGGGATCATCGCCGCGAGGACGTCGCCCAGGGGTGTCAGGTAATAGTCGGCGGCGAAGCGGGCGAGCTCGAGCAGCTCGGGAGGCAGCACCGGATCGCGGTCGACGAGATTCTCGATTGCCCGGGTGGCGAAGCCCTCTGGAGCGGCGGCGCGCGTCGCGACCACATAGCCCGTCATCCGGCGGCGCCCGACCGGCACACGCACGCGCGCTCCGGGTTGGACGCGCTGCTGCTGATACGGCGTCAGGTGGTAAGTGAAGGTCTGCCCCACCGGCAGCGGCAGAGCGATGTCCACGAACGCGGTCGCCGGCGCCACGTCGGCCCCAGCCGCTGGCTGTGGCTTCGCTGGCTCCGAGGGCCCCGGCAGCAGCGATTCCGATTGCGGCCTGTCGGCCACTAGGTGGCACCCTGCGTCAAGAGCTCCCCCCGTGCGCGTTCGGACCGGCAGAAAGTGAAACGGCCGCCCCAGCTTCCGGAGAAGCGGGAGCGGCCGCAGGCTTGCACGACCACGGCGACTAGCTGGCGAGCAGGTCGCCCTTCTTCTTGCGTTCGATGCTGGAGGTCAGGGCGCGCTCCACCTGCTGTTCGGCGTCGCGCTCGGTCAGTCCCTTGACGTGGGCGACTTCGCTGACGATGAAGCTCTTGGCGCGCTCGTACATCTTCTTCTCACGGAAAGAGAGACTCTTCCTCTGGCTGACGAAGCGGAGGTTCTTGAGCACTTCCGCGACCTCGGTGATGCGGCCGGTCTTCATCTTCTCGACGTTCTGCTTGTAGCGGCCTTTCCAGTCCTTCTGTGCTTCGACGCTGCCGTTCTCGAGGATGCCGAACAGCGTGCGGATCTCCTTCGCCTCGCAGAGGGGACGCAGCCCGACGAGATCGAGGTTGTCCTTGGGCACCATCACCTTGGAATTTCCCGACAGGAGCCGGAGGTGGTAACAGGTGCGCTCGGTGCCATCGATCCGGCTCGGAGCAATCTCCTCCACAACGGTTACGCCGTGATTCGGGTAGACGACCTTCTGACCGACTTTGAATGTCACGTCCTCTGCCCCCTTCTGTAACTATTGTGAAGCTGGGTACTTAGGATACGAGAGCTACAACTGCCGACGCCGAAGAGTAGCCGAAAACGGCGAATTCGTCAACCCCTGGGGGTAGCATAACTGCGGCGTAAGTGTCCGCTCACAAGGGAGTTTTCCACCGACTTTTCCACAGATTGACAGCACCCTGCCCGGCCCGTAGCATCCCTCCCCCACCACCTTTTTCATGCCGGAGTGGCGGAATGGCAGACGCAGGGGACTCAAAATCCCCCGTCCTCACGGGCGTGCAGGTTCGACTCCTGTCTCCGGCACCAATGGAATCAATAACTTAGTAATCCAGCACGGCCCGCTCGAGCTATTCGGTCGGCATTCCAGGCGCGCGCCGGAGGCGCCGGCCCAAGCTGTACCAGAGGAGAAAGCCGACCAGGATGGCGAGGGGGAGGCCGAAGAGGGCCATCCAGAAGAGTGGCGTGAGAACCAGGCTTTCGAAGTCCCCTCGCCGGAAATCGCGGCCGACGACGAAGTAGTTGGTGAGGCAGCCGGCGACAGCTCCGGCCGCGAACGCCTTCAGGGTGAGGGCGATGGCGTCGAATCCCAGGTGCGGGCCGGCGGCCGCGAGCTTCGGGGCGCCGAGCCAGGCGACGCCATAGAGCCCCAGGGCCGCGATGCAGAGATGCGCCCAGTGGAACGAGCTGACGAAGCCGGCGAAGAGGGGTCCGCCGAGAGCCAGCACCATCCCCGGCACGAGGACGAATCCGAACGTCGCGACGAGGACGACGACCCGGCGAACGACCTCCAGGGGCAGACCCGGTGCGTTCACGAGCGCCACCCGCCGCAGCTCATCCCGGCCTCACTCCGGGAGATGCCGCGGCTGGATCACCGCGTCCGGAGGCGGCAGTTGCGAGGGATCGAGGAAGAGCACCTCCACCGCCGAGCCGATCTCGGGGAACTGGAAGTAGGCGAAGTCGAAGGCGTCGTCGGCACTCCCCTCCTGCAGGCACTCGCGCCCCTGCGCTATCAGTTGGGCCTTGGCGGCGCGCACCGCTTCGACGGTCGGATAGACCAGGCAGGTATGGTGGAACCCTTCGCCATGCTCTTCGAGGTGCTCATCGCAAACGCTGCGGCCGGTGTGCGGCGAGACGAGCTCGAAGTGCCCGCCGCCGACCGCGCACAGCGCCACGCGAAAGGTGAACGGGGTCTCCACTCCGTGCACCCTCGACCTCGTGGGCACGATCGTATGCACTGCCCACGGCCCGACCCCGAGCGCGTCCGCCAGGCGCTGGGCAGTACCCTCGAGATCGCGGACGACGAAACAGGTGTGGTGGAGGGCGGCAGGCAACGGCATCGTCATGCGTTCTCACTCCTCGCGGACCGCGGTTGAGCGCATTCTGCCGGAGCCCGCCTACTCCTGCAAAGTCCCCAGCGCCGGCAGGAGCTGTTCGAAGAGGAGCTTCTGCGTCAGGCGATGCGGCTGTGGCACGCCGAAGTTGGTCGTGGTGATGACGATGACGGCGTCGAGATCGGGTACGACTTGCACGGTGTTGCCGCCCGTGCCGTTCATCGCGAAGCTCTCGAGCGTCCTGCCGGGGAAGGCCGCCAGCGCGGGAAAGTCGTGGATCCACCACAGGTAGCCGTAGCGGGTGGTCTCGTCGATCTCGGCGTGGGGGGCGGTGGCGGCCGAGATCCACTCGGCGGAGATCACCTGCTTCCCCTGGAAGCGCCCACCGTCGGCGGCGAGCTGCCCCAAAGCCCAGAGGTCGCGGGTGCGCAGGCCGAGGCCTCCGCCGCCCTGTGCGAGACCGAGCGGCGAGTACTGCCATTCGGCCCCGGTGATTCCCAACGGTGCGAAGAGCGCCTCCTCGGCGAACTCCGCGAGCGGCTTCCCCACTGCCGACTGAACGACCGCGCCGAGGGTCGTGACCCCGGCGGTGCAGTAGCGGAAGTTGCGTCCGTACGGCGAGTCGGCGGGCTTCCTGTACCAGGCGGGAAACCCCTGAATCGGCAGGTCGAGGAAGAATCCCACCCAGTCTTCGACGAGGTACATCCTCTCCTCGTTGCCGCGCGAGAAGGAGTTCTCGTCGTCGCATTCGAGCAGCGAGCTCATGGTGAGAAGGTCCTCGACGGTGATCGCCCCCTTGCGCACATCGGGATTCTCGAGGGGCCGTTTGCCGATCGCTTCGGCGAGGTAGGGCAGGATCGGCGCGGCGACCGACGGAATCCGGCCGCGCTCGATCGCCAGCCCGGCCAGGAGTCCGGTCACGGTCTTGGTCGCCGAGCGCGTGTTTCGCCGTGCTTCGGCGCCGCCGGCGTCGAAGTATCGTTCGAAGAGGATCTCGCCCCGGCGGGCGACGAGGACGCTGGTGATCTGCTGGAAGTCCCCGCGCTCGATCGCGGCCGCGGCGGCAGCAAACTGCTGCGGCACGGGCGCCGACTCGCCAGCGCGAGCGAGCGGTGGCAGGGCGAGCGTGAAGAGTACGACCTCCAGGATAGGGAGAAGTGCGCTGAAGCGGCGGAGTCTCGAGCGGTTCATGGTTGCAATCTAGACGGGTTCCCGCTGCCGGTCTTGCACGAACGCAACCTTGCCTGCCGCCGGAGAAAGGGACTCAGGGCGCAGCCGGATAGCCGGGGATCTTCGCCCCCAGGCGGATGTCGCGGCGCACGTTCCAGACCCCGTCTGCACCCTTCGTCGGCGTGGCGATACCGCTGCCGCCGCGCCCCCGATCCTGGCTCGCGCGCTGCTCGGGTCCGAGACGCGGATCGTCGGTGAACAGGATGTCGTCGATGTAGTAGGTGCAGCGGCCCGGCTCGATGAGGTGCATGTGGATGTGCTGCGGGATGTCCGTGCCGGGATAGCCGCCGGGCCGGATGGTGTCGAACTGGTAGGTTCCGCTGGCGTCGGTCCAGGCCCATCCGCGCAGGCGCCCGTGCCGGACCCCCGCCTGCTGGGCCGCTGGATCCGGCGGGTAGAGGCCGCCCGCGTCGGTCTGGTAGGCGTAGACGATGACGCCGGCCGCCGGCTGCTTGCCGTTGGCAGTGAGCACGGTGCCGCGGATCCGCAGCGGCTCTCCCGGCTCGCTTGCGGGTGCGATGCGGGCCTGCGCCGGAGGCGCTGCCGGCATGCCGACGAAGACCGCCTCGCAGCCCTCGCACGGCAGACCGACGACGGGCTCCCGCGCGGGCGCGGAGTCCGCGGCGCAAGCCGGTGCGGAAAGCGCGAGCGTCACGAGAAAAGCTCTCAGCAAAGGGGTGCGGACGACTCGGCTGGGGGTCGAGCGTTTCATCGGTGGCCTCCGGAGTGCTCGGGTACTTTTCATCGGATTCAGTTCGAGCCGCGGCGGAAGGTGCGCGGGGTGACGCCGAACTGCTTGCGGAAGGCGTTGCTGAAGTGACTCTGATCGGCGAAGCCGGCGACGGCGGCGATCTCGGCCAGCGGCGCCGCCGTGCGCTGCATCATCCGCCGGGCACGGTCGAGGCGGCAGCGACGCAGATATTCGCTCGGCGAGCGTCCGAAGGCGGTCCGAAAGCGTCGTGCGAGGTGCACCGGATGCACGCCGAGCTCGCCGGCGATCTCCCCCACCGACCGGGGAGCCGCGCCCATGCAGGTATCGCGCAGGAGCTCTCGCGCCCGCAGAAGCCAGCCCGGGACCGCGCTGCCCGTCGCGTCGCGCGGCACGCCCGTGCGCAGTAGCAACTCCAGGCAGAGCTCCTCGGTCACGCAGGAAGCGAGCGCGTCCAGGCCGCGAGCCTCGGACAGCAATTGCCGCACGAGAGGCACCGCCGCCGCCCCTACGCACACACCCTTTACCGAGAGCTTTGTTTCCGTTTCGAGTTCCGCCATCGCAGCGTCCGAAATCGACAGCGTGGCGAACGCCGCCCGCGAGAGATCGGTCTCCTCAGCGAAGCAGTCGCGGTGCGCCGTTCCAGGAGGGCTGTAAACGATCAACGGCGGTGAGCCGTCGACCGGCAGCTCGGCGCTGGTCTCGTAGCGGCCGCGCAGCACGAAAACGAAGTGGGCGTCGTCATGGCGGTGCGGCGCGACCTCGCGATTCGGCAGCGTCGGCGTGAACTGCGCCAGCCGGAAGCCTCCCACCTCGCGCTCTGCCGCCGCCCGGCCGAAGAAGCTGCCGAACGGCATCGACGGCGGGTGTTCGCCGACTCGGCCAGGTGGGGGGCTCGCCATGCAGACTGTACGCGCCGGTCTACGCGAGGTTTTCCCGGCGCGCTCTCCTGACCCTGGCGAGCTTGCCCCAGGCCGCTTTTGCGCCCCAGAGGAGCAAAGCGGTGGCAAAACCCTGGAGGTACCGCAAGCGCTCCTGCGTGTCGGACTGGCCGAGGTATCGGCCGGTCACTTTCCAGTGGCCTTCGCGCCGCTCCCAGGTGTCGACCAGGCCGGAGTCGAGGCCGAAGGGGATCGGAGAGACCCGGAAGTGGAACCTCGAGCTCACCACGGCATGGTCGCCGCTCACCCGCACGCGAAACGCCTCGTAGCGCGGCCGGCTCCAATTCATGCCCACCGCGTTCCCGATCCACTCCTCGAGCAGGATCTCCTCCAGGACTCCCGGGGAGGTCAGGGCATACTCCGGTGCCATCAGCGCCCGCAGGGTGGCCTCGTCCTTCTTTTCGAGGGCCTCCATCCAGGCGACCGAGAGACGCTTGAGTTCCGCGACATCGACGGCATCGGTCGCCGGGGCGGTCTCGGCCGATTCCGCCACCAAGGCCTCCGGTGCTGCCGTCGCGGTCGCCTGCGCGGCGAGCGGCCCCGAGCCGAGCGCGGCTGCGAGTGCCAGGATTGCGAGCCTGCATGGACCTGCCATCGGCGCGACTCCGTTCTCCGGAGCGACGGCATCGACCTCGAATGCTGCCGCCGGGTCGGCGGACTGGCGGATCGAAGCGCCACTCTTCGGAAGTTCCGACGGAGACTGTCACACCACCGGTTCCGACAGGCGGCCGGCAGAGTCGATCAGGAGGCACGCTCCCTCGACCTCGCCCAGTCGCGTGCCGTGCGCCGGATCAGAAGGGCGCTCGCGGCGGCGAAGAAGAGGGCGCAGAGATAGCTCCCCTCCGGCCCCTGGGCGCCGCCGGTCAGGGCGTCCGGCCCGACCGGTGTCAGCTTCGCGATGAGCGCGGGCAGGTGGGCGTCGAAGCCGGTGATCGGCAGCTCGAAGCCGACGGCGATCAGCCAGTTCCAGCCGATGTGCCAGCCCATGACGCCCCAGATGTTGCCGGTCGTGAGCGCCCAGGCGCAGGCGAACACGGAGAAGAGAAAGGTCCCCAGCATGATGTCCCACGCCTGATGCGGGCTGTAGTGCAGCAGCATGAAGACCGTCGAGGTGAGCACGACCGCGAGAACGACGTTGAGACGGCGGGCGATGGCCGACATCAGCCAGCCGCGGAAGAGGATCTCCTCGACGCTCGACTGAACGGCGAAACCGGCCGCAAGAGCCGTCATGCGAAGCAGCGCAGGCGCCGAGGCCCACACCGGGAGGACCTCCCCCACCGCGTAGCCGCCAGCGAGACCGATCGCAGTGACGACCAGCGTCGAGGTCGCGAGGCCGAGCCCCAGCCCGGCGAAGAAGGTCCTCCACGGCCGCTCTCCCAGCAGACCGATCGTGGCCAGCGACCGGCGCTCGACGAACCCTACCCAGGCGAAAAGGACGGCGCCGATGAGGGAGAAATCGAACAACAGCAGGGTGCAGAGTCCTGCAAAGCCGAGCGGCTCGCCCTGCCCGTCCACCAGCCCGAGCTGCAACTCGATCTTCCAGGCTGCGATCGACGGCAGAGCCACGATCAGAATGCAAAGTACCGGAGCGAGCGCGCCCCAGGGGAGCCAGCCCTTCGCGGGCTCCGGCGAGTAGAGGACGGTGGGTGTCATGCCGGGGATCCTGGCGCCTCGGCCGCAGGTCGTCTTGCACGGATGAAACTGTCGGCAACCGTTGTCGGGGAGGCTCGCTGCGGGAGGATTCTGCAATCCGGCGCCGGTCGAGGTCGCGCCGAGCGCGGCGCCAGGGCCCCCAGCCACCCGGTGGCCCGGGTTTTGCCGCCACCTCGACCGAAGGCCCGGAACGTGCACGGCAAGTTCCCAAGCCGCGCAGCGTCCCGCACGCGGCCTTCGAGCGAAGGCGAGGCGAGTCATGCGACTGAAGAACGAGCAGTGGATCGAGACCGACGATAGCCAGAGCACCGGACCCGAGGGCGCTGGCCAGGCGGGAGACACGCAGGATCTGCCCGACACCTCCGGGGAGGCGGAGGAAAGCGTCCAGGATCTGGTCGAAACCGGGCAGGACTTCCAGGCCGAGTTGGTCGAGGGGATGGAAGATGCCGCAGCCCACCCCGAGGCACCGGCGACAACGCACGAAGATCGCCGCAGCGACGTCCGCGACGTCGACCGGATCTGAGAAGAGCGGAGAAGATTGGATCGACAGGGAGAATCCGCCATGAAGGTCGCCCACCGGATGTTCGTCCTCGCCTGCACCTGCGTCAGCGGCTTCGTGATCCTCGCGACGCCAGCCGCTCGTGCCACCAGGCCCTCCGGCCCCTCCGGCACTGCAGACACCGCTGCCACTGCCGCCGTCTGCCGGCCGCTCGAGAGCCGGGCGCCGAATGCTTCCGGGCAGCGGCCGGAGCTGCCGGATCAGACCCGCGCCTGCGCCCGCCCGAGTGGCGTCGCCCTCGACGTCGTCGTCCTCGCCCGCGGGCTCGACCATCCGTGGGCGGTCGAACCGATGCCCGGCGGCGACCTGCTGGTGACCGAGCGGCCGGGGCGGCTGCGCATCGTCGACCAGAGGGGTGCGATCGGGCCGCCGATCGAGGGCCTGCCGGCGGTCGACGCGCGCGGTCAGGGAGGACTCCTCGACGTCGCGCTGAGCCGCGCCTTCGCCACCGATCGCACCCTTTTCTGGAGCTACAGCGAGGCGCGGCAGGGCGGCAATGCGACCAGCGTCGCCCGCGGTGTGCTCTCCGCGGATCGCCGCCGCGTCGAGGCGGTGCAAGTCATCTTCCGCGCCGCGCCCGCCTACGACGGCGACAAGCACTTCGGGTCCCGCGTCGTGGTCGGCCCGGACGACACCCTCTATGTCACTCTGGGTGAGCGCTCCGACACCCGGATGCGGCCGCAGGCTCAGCGTCTCGACAGCCACATGGGCAAGATCGTCCGCATCCGGCCGGACGGCTCGGCGCCGGACGACAATCCGTTTCGCGGCCGGTCCGACGCCCTGCCGGAGATCTGGTCCCTCGGGCATCGCAACGTCCAGGCCGGCGCCTTCGACGCCACCGGGAACCTCTGGATCGTCGAGCACGGGACGCGCGGCGGCGACGAGCTCAACCGGATCGAGAAGGGCGGCAACTACGGCTGGCCGGTTCAGGCCTACGGCGAGGAGTATGCCGGCGTCCCGATCGCCGGCGCCGAAACGCGGCGGGCGGGGATGCTCGCGCCGGTCTACTACTGGGATCCGGTGATCGCACCCTCGGGGGCAGAAGTTTACAGCGGCGCGGCGTTTCCGCAGTGGCAGGGCAGTCTCTTCGTCGGCGCTCTCAAGGAGAAACGCCTGGTTCGCCTGGAGCTCGTGAACGGTCGCGTGACCGGCGAAGAGCACCTTCTCGTCGACCGCGGCCAGCGCCTGCGCGACGTGCGCCAGGGAGGCGACGGCGCGCTCTACGTCGTGACCGACGAGAGCCCGGGCGAGCTGTGGAAGATCGTGCCGCGAGCGCCCGCGGCCGCCGCTGCCCCACGCTGACCGGCGCGGCGCGGGCGCCGGCTCAGGCGGAGGGACGCGGCCGGACGCTCGATGGCAGGACGACGAAATCGGCGGTCCGCTCGAGCGAGTTCATCACCGCCAGGAGCTCCGGCGGCGGTGCGACGATGCGCCGCTCCGCCAGGTGCAACCAGCCGCCGGTGCTCGTGACCCGGGCGGCGAGCTCGCCGTCCGCGCGATAGATTTCGTGCCGCAGGAGGAAGCGGCTGCCGTCCTCCGCATGGCCGGCCATGGCGTAGGTCACGTCGATCCGCTCTTGCAGCCGGACTTCGCGGAAGTACTCCACCTCGTCCTTCTTCATCGCCGGTCCGATCTGCAGGCGCAGGAACTCCTCCACCGGGAATCCGTTCTCGATCAGGTACATCTGCCGCACGTCGGCGGCCTTGTCGAGATAGGCCGTGTTCTTCATGTGCGAGTTGAAATCCATGTCGGCCCAGCCTGCATAGAGGTTCTTCCTGTACATGCGCGCGCTCCCGGGAAGCCGGCCGGCGAGTCGAGGGTCGCCGGCGAAGGCGCCCATCCTGAGGCTCGCGGGGGGAGTAGTTCAAGACCTCCGGGCCGTGGATGGGAATCGTCGCTCCCTCGGGAGGGCGTGGAGCGCTCCCTTGACCGCGCGGCGCGGACTCTCTAGGTTGGGGCCGATGCGCTGGCTTGCGCCCCCCCTCGACGTCGCTCAGGTGGCCCTGGTGGCCCTGGCTGCAATTGCGGCGAGCGCGGCGGGCACGGCTCCCGCCGCGGCGACCGACTTCTACGTCGATCCGGTGAACGGATCGCCTGCCGGCAACGGCAGCGCAGACGATCCCTGGCGGACGCTCGAGGAGGTCGTCGCGGCGGATCTCATCGAGACCCGCCACTGGGCGTCGCTCCCCTATCTGCCCGGAGCGACGCTCGCGGTCGTGAATGCGGGAGCGCCGGTCCGGGCGGGCGACACGATTTGGCTGCGCAGCGGCTATCACGGCGAGCTCTTCCTGCGCGGGGCCTACAACGCGGCGCCGATCACCGTGGCCGCCGCGCCGGGCGAGGTCCCGCGCCTGCGCCGCGTCTGGCTCTCCGCCGCCCAGAACTGGATCGTGCGCGGGCTCTCGATCAGCCCGTCGCATGCCCCCGGGCCGCTCACCCAGGACACCATGGTCTTCGTCGAGAATCATGGCTGGCACGGTCCGTCTTGGGACATCGAGATCGCCGACTGCGATCTCTTCACCGTCGATGACGCCTCCTCGTGGGGGGAGAGCGAATGGGTGAACGACGCCGCCAGTGCCTTCCGCATCGACGGCGATCGCGTCACGGCGCGCGGCAATCGGGTGCGCAACGTGCGCTTCGGCATCTCGGTCTCGGGCAAAGACGCCCGCATCCGCGACAACCTCGTCGATGGCTTCTCTGCCGACGGGCTGCGGGGCCTGGGCGACGGCGGCCGGTTCGAGTACAACACGATCCAGAACGCGCTGGTCGGCGCGCCGGCCGACGGCAACCACGACGACGGTTTCCAGAGCTGGTCGGTGGGCCCGGGCGGCGTCGGAACCGGCGAAGTGCGCGATGTCGTGCTGCGCGGCAACCGGATCGTCAACAACCTGAATCCGGACCACCCGCTGCACGCGACCCTGCAGGGCATCGGCTGTTTCGACGGACTGTTCGTCAATTGGGTGGTCGAGAACAACGTCGTCGTCACCGACCACTGGCACGGCATCAGCCTCTACGGCGCGATCGGCGGCCGGATCGTCAACAACACCGTTCTCGACCTGAACGGCCTATCGCCCGGCCCACCCTGGATCATGCTCAACAGTTCCAACGGCACGCCGAGCTCGGGCGTCCTGGTGCGCAACAACCTGGCGACCGACTACGCGATCTCGGGGACCGGCATCGTTCAGGACCACAACGTCGAGATCACGAATCCGGCCTCGCTCTTCGTGGCGCCGCCGTTCGATCTCCAGTTGAAAGCTGGCTCTCCAGCGATCGACGCCGGCAGCGCGGCTGGGGCTCCGGCGCTGGACATGGACCGGGTGGCGCGTCCGCAGGGAGCCGCGCACGACCTCGGAGCCTACGAACGCTGCCCGGCCTGCCTCTTCCACGACGGCTTCGAGCTCGGCGACGACCGCGCCTGGGGCGCCGCCGAGCTCCCGTAGAATCAGTCCCAGATCCAGCGCAGCCCGTCGAGCAGGACCAGGTTGTCGGAGAGGCCATCACCGACGTCGAAAGCAGCGAGATCGAGCACGATGGTCTCACCCCCGATGACCGGCGCGAAGGCGGTGCGCCAGAGTGTGGCCGCCGAGTCGTTCTGGGCGTAACCGGTGCCCGCCAGCGGACCATCGCCCGAGCCGCAGCCGGTGCAGATCACCATGTCGACCGAGTCGACCGACACCGGCCGCCCGACGCTGTCGAGCACGACGTTGCGGTCGAGAGGAAGGGAAGGGTGGGTGCCCGTGACCACGATCCCGAGAAAATAGTCGATGAAGGCCGAGCAGACCCACTCGGGATAGTTCGAATCGACCATCCGCCAGTCGAAGGCGAGCCGGTCCGCGCCCGCCGGCACTGCCAAGGTGAGCCGGAGGGCGATCGAGTCGCGCGCGTCGTTCGATCCGCTCGGACAACCGGTGGCGCCGGGAAACGTGTTGCCGTGGGCGCTCATGAAAACCCCCGGTCCACTGCCCGGCCGGCCGAAGTCCGTACCCCCCTGCGGCGGCAGGTAACCCGGATGCGCGGCGTCGCGCGCTGTGCCGGAAGAGAGCGCGATCATGGCGTCGCCGGCGGTCGGGACCATTCCCCCAGTCCCGAAGGAGGCGAGGATTGCGGACTGCTGGTTGCCCATCTGGGTGAGCGCCGATGCGCCGGGCACCGAGCCGTCCGCCAGGCGGAACTCGGCGCTGAGGAGCGAAGGCGAGCACGCGCCCAGTGCCTCGGCGAGCGCGAGGGGCGTGAGGCCGGTGATCTGCTCGGCCTGCGGCGAAGGGTTGCCGCTCGACCACCGCCCCGCGCCGCACTCCTCGAAGCCATCCTGGAAGATCCCGTCGGCGACGCCGGGAGCCGTCGCCGTCGCGAGGCTGAGGACCGTCGTCGAGATCAGTGCGAAACTCCGCTTTCGCATGGAGCCCCCTGTCACGTTCGAATGTTGGCGGGCACTCTAGCAGGCTGCGGCACTCCCGGACCGATCGGCCCTGAACTCGAGCGGCGAGTGGGGTGCGGTTGAGCCCTCTGTCGCTGATAGCCTCTGCGCCTGAATCCGGCGCAACGGTTCGGGCTGAACCCTTCGCGCCGCTTCTGCGTAGTTGTGATTCCGAGGTGACCCATGACGTTTCGGCTGCGTACTCTCGCTCCCCTCCGCTTTCTCCTTGTCGTGGCCTTTGCCTGCCCGACCCTCGCCCAGGAGCCCGCGGCGCCCGAGGTGCCGAATCCGAAGTTCGACGCCGCCCTTGCTGCGCAGGTCGGGGCCGACGAGCACGGCATGCGGAGCTACGTCCTGGTCATTCTGAAGACCGGCCCGCAACGGATGCCGGACGGCCCGGAGCGCGACGCGATGTTCAAGGGCCACTTCGCCAACATGAAGCGGCTCGCTGGCGAGGGCAAGCTCGCCCTCGCCGGTCCGCTCGACGGCGTCGACGGCTGGCGCGGTCTGTTCGTCCTCTCCGTGCCCGACATCGAGGAGGCGAAGACGCTGGTCGCCACCGACCCCGTGGTCGCGAAGGGCGAGATGGTTCCGGAGTTTCACAAGTACTTCGGCTCCGCCGCCCTGATGCTGGTCAACGAAGCCCACGACCGGGTGCAGAAGAAGAGCTTCTAGATCGGGCTCAAGAACGGGACATCTTGAGCGCGGTGAGGGTCTCCACCGCAGAGAGGTCGCGCTCGCCGGTGATCGGCAGCCGCAGCCCGGTCCCCTCCGCATAGCGCGGCGCCGCCGCGATCGCCGCGAGGACGGGCGCCGGCAGGCCGGCGCCCTGGGCGGCGGCGACCGCCTTGCCGCCGAGCACGATTCCGACGAGGAACTGGCCGGCCTGCGGAATGAGGTACAGAATCACCCGGTCGGCCTTGCGCAGGCGCAGCGACCAGCCGAATTTGGCGCCGGCGAAATTCCACTGTTCGACCACGGGCCCGTAGGTCCGATCGACATGCTGCGCCAGCTTCGCCCAGGCGGGGCCCGCCGGCCCGAGGATCCGCAGCAGCCCGGCCGCTGTGGGGGGACTCGATTTCTCTCCGAAGGCGCTCAGGCTCACCGGATTCGGGGGGGACTTGGGCATCGAACGGAAGCTCGCCCTCAGTCGACGATGAAGAGCCGGGCGCCGATCGCTGTGGACGAGCGGTGGGCTTCGGCGTCGTCCGCCACCTGGTAGCTCATGCCCGGCAGGAGGAGGAATCGCCGGCCGTCCCGGAGCTCCGTGGTGAGCTCCCCCGTGAGGCAGAGCAGGATGTGCCCCTTCACGCACCAGTGGTCGGCCGAGTACCCCGGCGAGTACTCGACGAGGCGCACGCGGATCTCCCCGAACCGGCGCGTGCGCCAGGTCGCCACTCCAGTCTCCCCCGCATGTTCGACCGCCTCGACCTCGCTCCAGTCGGTGGTGCCGAACGGAATCCCTGTCATCTGCATCGCGTGCTCCGCGTTCGCTTCCGGGCCTTCACTGGACACCTACGCAGGAAACCGGGGACAGTTTCCAGCTCGCCCCCGATCTGCGTCTCCGCGCCGGAGGCACACGCTACGCCGAATGCCTGCAGAGCCGCCCTCGATCCAACGCTCCCGTGCTCCAGCGCCTCGTCCATCCGATCCTCTGATGCCGCGAGCCTCGGGAGCCGGCTTCGGGGAACCCCGTGCCTGCAGGCTAGACTCTCCCGATGCGCCGACCGCTCTTCGTTCTGCCTCTCCTCGCGGCGCTGTCCGGCGCCGCCCCCGCCGCCCAGATGCCGGGGAACGCGCCGCTCGCAGCCTGTCTCGCCGACGGACAGATCGAGGACATCCTGCTGGTCGACGGCATCGCCTATCTCGCCGGTCGCTTCACACACGTGCGGCCGCCGGGAGAGGTCATCGGCGGACCGCTGGAGGTGCCGCGCAACTGGTTCGCGGCCTGCGACGCCGCGACGGGCGCTGTGCTCGCCTGGGACCCGCAGGCGACCTGCGACGCCGGCG